>JAEWWD010000116.1 GCA_023396535.1 Bacillota bacterium | reverse complement strand
ACCCATACCCGGGCGAAAGGCCCATGAATAGCTTCCAGGATGTTCCCAGCAACTCAATGCCGCCTGCCAATCCGGAAATGGCGCCTGAAAGTGCCATCGTCGTTACGGTAACTAGTCCCACATTGATCCCGCCGTATTCCGCAGCTTTCTCATTCAAACCTGTAGCTTTGATTTTATAGCCCCATGTAGTCTTTTCCATTAGGATGTACGCGAGCGCAACGACGACGAGGGCAAGTATAAACCCAAAATGCAATCTTGTTTTGCTCAGGATATACGGCAGTTTTGCCGCGTCTGCGATCTCCAGCGTTTCCGGATAGATTCCCTTAGGTTCCGCAATAGGCCCGCCCTGCGAAACAAGATAGCGTACAAACAGCAGCATGATGGAGGTCAGCATAACGGATGTCACCGCCTCCGCCGCACCGCGCGCCGCCTTCATATAGCCCGGAATCGCGCCCCAAAACCACCCGAACACGAAGGCTGTCATTAAACATAAGGGGATTATGACAAGCGGAGGTAAACTGACATTATGGAATGCCATTTCACATACCGCGGCTCCAAGCGCTCCGGCATAGAACTGTCCTTCAGCGCCTATGTTGAAGGAAGAACCTTTGAATGCCACCGCAATACCAATGCCGATGATCATCAATGGAGTGGATTTTGACAATGTCTGCGATATTGCCATTCTGCTTCCGAGCGCGCCTTTGAGAATCGCCGCGTAGGCGACGAAAGGATCAAAGCCGGCCAGCAATAAAACGACGGAAGCGACGATAAACGAGCAGAGAAGCGCCAGAAAAATCAGCAAAATCGACTTTAAATTGCGCCCAAGTACAACTTGCCAATTTTTCATACGATATCCTTTCTGGGACCCAGCGCCCAGTTTTCTCTTCTTTGTCCGGCCATCATCAAACCCAGTTCCTCGGTCGTGATTTCATTAGGGTACACAATGCCGGTGATCTCTCCGCCATGCATAACCATGATCCTGTCGCTGAGCGTCATGATTTCCTCCAATTCGGAAGAAATCAGCAATATGCCGGTTCCTTTTTTTCGCTCCGCCAACAGGCACGAATGAATATATTCCACGGCGCCAACGTCAAGGCCCCTGGTGGGCTTGCTTGCGACCAAGACGATGGGGTTCGACGCGATCTCCCTTGCGATGATAACCTTTTGCTGGTTACCACCTGAAAGACTGCCGGCCAAAGCCTTCTCGCTGCTGGTTTTGATGTTGTATTTTCTGATACAATCCCTGGTAAACGCGACAGCCGTTTTTTTATTCAGGAAAATCCCCTTTGCATATGGCCGCTTATCATGTTCCGCCAATATGGAGTTTTCAACTAACGTAAAGCCAAGAATCAGCCCTTTTGCCCGGCGGTCCTCCGGAATATGCGCCAATTTGCAATTCCTGATCATACGTACGGATTTTCCTTTAATATCCCTGCCCTGAAGACGGATTTCTCCGCAATCGGCTTTTCGCAATCCGGTAATGACCTCGGCAAGTTCTTTTTGTCCGTTGCCATCCACTCCCGCCACGCCAAGAATTTCGCCCGCATGTATCGTGAAGCTGATATTCTTAATAACCCTCTTTTTCTCATCCGTTACACTCAAATGCTCCACATGCAGCCGTTCACAAAGAGATTCGTCCTGACATATCGGCTCTTTTTTGAGAGCGGCAAGTTCCCTGCCTATCATCATCCTGGCCATCAGACATGGATCCGCATGATCTGTATCGATAATTCCGCTCACTTTGCCCAAACGAAGTACCATAATACGCTGGCTGATTTGCTTTACTTCATCCAGTTTATGGCTGATAAAAATGATTGACTTGCCTTCGGCCTGCAGCTTGCGAATGATTACAAACAGCTCCGCCGTCTCCTGCGGAGTCAGCACGGCCGTAGGCTCGTCAAGCACCAGTATTTCCGCTCCCCGAAAAAGCGCTTTCATGATTTCTACTCTTTGTTGCAGTCCAACAGGAAGATCCTTCACCTTGGCGTCAGCCGGCACGTCAAAATGATATTTCTCAAAAAACTCATTGATTTTCTTATTGAGTTCCCTGCGGTTGAGGATTTGCCCTGTGTATTCCTGCATGCCAAGAACTAAATTCTCGGTAACCGTAAAATTGTTAATCAGCATGAAATGCTGATGTACCATTCCTATTCCATGGCGGATAGCATCCTTAGGGGACGCGAAACATACCGGCTTCCCTTTTACGATCATCTCACCGCTATCCGGCAAATCCATGCCATAAATGCCTCGCATGAGCGTGGTTTTCCCGGCGCCGTTTTCACCCAGGATAGCAAGCACTTCGCCGGCCTCCAAGTCAAAAGAAATATGATCATTGGCGATAAGGCTGCCGAATGTTTTTGTAAACTCCTTGACCTGCAGTGTTTTCATTGCTTTCCTTCCCAAAGTATTTGGTTGAAAGGGACTGTTCCGTACGCGCACGTATTGCGAGCCGGATTTCTTGCGCCCCTCAGGGGAAGACCGGCGAAGCGTTATGTGCAGTCATTGGCTATATGCGCATTTAAGGTTTTTCCCGTGCACGGAACAGTCCCCATTGGAATTTTTAATATTCGCCTATATCGATCGTAATGCTGTTGGTCTTGAATTTCTCTTTCGCAGCGTCATACGCGGCCATTGCATCTGCGGACACGGGCAGCTTATCGTTGAAATAGACGCTTGCACCACCGTTGAAGATATCCGCAAAATAGTCTTCACCGGGTACGAAAGTCCCGTCCACGATCTTCTGGGCAATCTCCACCATAACGGGTTTGTATTCGGAAAGATAATCCGCGATGAAGCAATCCGGGTATTTCTGTGTAATTCTTGCATAGGAACCTATGCCGAGTACGCCCTTCGCTTTGCTCTCGTCTACAGCCTGGAATACGCCCTGCGCTGCCGCGTTGGCATTGCCGAAAATGATATCGCAGCCATTGTTGATGAGCGCAAGCGTCGCCTCCCTGCCCTTGCCCACATCCGTACCGGTTCCAAGATAGGTTACGATGGGCTCTACCGTGGGATCCGTATCCGTGATTCCCTGCGAGAAGCCTTTGAGCGTTTTCGTGATCGCCGGGAGTTCTTCACTGCCAACGATACCGATCTTCTTGGTCTTCGTCATTTTCGCCGCAACTACGCCGAGCATGTAGGACGCCTGCTCCGACTTCACATAGATGGGCGTAATGTTTTCAGTGCGGGTCGTACCGCCGGAAGTAACGAATTGTGTTTGAGGATAATCCCCTGCGACCTTTGCGCAGGCATCCTGGTAATCGTAGCTGTGGCAGAATACAACCGTAAAGCCTCTTTCGCCGTAGTCGGTCAGCGCATCAACCGCGTCCTGCGGCGACTTGGTCTCGGTATAGCTGAATTCGACAGCGCCGATGGCGTCCGCAGCCGCTTTTGCCGACTCATAGCCTGTGGTGCCCCAGCCGCCGTCGTTGATGGAGCCCGGAATCAATACGGCTACTTTATATTCCGCTTGAGGGGCAGTGGTTTCAACTGCAGATTCCGGCGTAGCCGCAGGCTCCGCCGCAGCTGTCGCTTCTGCGTTTGCGGGCGCGGCCGGCGCGTTCCCAGTGTTGCTATTACATCCTACTAATCCGAGCATCATGACAACAATCAATACCCATACGATCCAGTTCTGTTTTTTCATTGATTCTCCTCCATGCAGTAAGAATTGTTATGCAACACTGTGGTTGCCGTGAATATAATTCTACTCCAATGCAATTTTACTTGCAACATAAATTATGTTATATGCAATTTTAAATTTACGTTATAAGTGAGCCTTCTTGTGGGGAGCGCATCATAAAAAGGCCCTCAAAAGGCCTTTCATCGATAAGAACCCATTATCGGAGGTTATGAATGGATCAGGAACCTCTGAATAATTTCATCGAGTTCTTTTAGTTTTTCGGAACTTGCACTCCCAAAATGTTTGGATACTTTATAGAGCAAAACGTCAAGCAAAAACATGGTCGGAGCGAATGATAAAAAGGCCGCCTCGCTGCGTACCGGCAGCACAACATCCCCCAGGTTTGCGATAGAGTTTCGATAATTATCACAAATGGATATAATTTTACACCCATTTTCCTTACCAAAAGAAAGTATGTCATAGGCGTAATTTTTCTTTTTCATAAACGAAAAGCCAATCAGAAGATCTCCCTGACCCCAATTTCTGATCATATCGAAGGATGCGTCGATTCCGGGAATGAACAAACGGACGTCCGGGATCAATTGGTTGAGCAGTATCTGCAATGTCAACGCCGGCGCCGCCGCCACGCGGGTACCTATTACGCCTATTCTTTTTGCCGCCAGTATTTCATTTACAGCCTCGTCCAGAACAGCTTCCGGGAGATATCCATATGTATCGTTCAGGTTTTTCAGCGTTTGGTTATAGACCCTTTTGCTGTCGCTGAGTTCCTCATCGGTTTCCTCCAATGCCTCCTCAAACCGGTCGGCGATGGAGTACTTGATTCGAACCTCATCCTGCATCGCTTTTTGCATGTCCTTAAACCCTTTATAGCCTAAGAACGCCGCAAAACGAACAACCCCGGATTCACTGAACGAGGTCTTTTCCGCCATTTCTTTCGCGTTCATATAAACCGCTTCGTTCAGATGGCTTCGGATAAAATCCGCAACATTTTTCTGGCCGGCAGACATGTCCTGATATTTGCTTTCCAGTCGGCTGGTAATCATGGTACTCCGATCCCGCCTATCCGCCATGGACACTGCGTGAATATACTCCGGGGACTACATTCGGGCAAATCATTAAAGCCCGAATACACGGCCCGGCAATTGCTTAATTATTCCTAAAAACCTGAGAGATGTCAAGGCAGAATTTACATCCGCGGCCGATAATGATAAGTTCTCACATAGTTCGTCGGCGCTCTTTTCGCCCGTTCGAAGCTGTTCTACAATGCGCGTCTGTACGTACGTAAGTCCGGTCATATCCGGCTCTTCAGCAGGCTTTTGCGACTTCACGGCCATGCCGTATTCGCAGAGTATATCCTGTACGCAGAACACAGGCTTGGCTTCGCCGCGCTGTATCATGCCGTTAGGGCCTACGCTGCTTTCGTCCGTTATCCTTCCGGGTACCGCGAATACGTCCCGGTTCTGATCCAGCGCATGGTTTGCCGTGATGGTAGTGCCGCTGCGGCCTGCCGCTTCCACGATGACGACACCGCGCGAAAGCCCGCTGATCACCCGGTTGCGTATGGGAAAATTGCCCCTGAAAGGTTTTGTGCCCGGTAAAAATTCGGATAGAACAGCGCCGCGCTCCGCTATTTCGTCATACAGGCGGGCATTGGAGCTTGGGTATATCACGTCGATGCCGCTGCCCAGCACCGCGATCGTAGGGTTTTTCGCATCCGCGCAACGCAACGCTCCAAGCGCCGCGAAGCTGTCAATCCCTGCCGCCATGCCGGAAACGACCGTTACGCCGTTTTCGGCGAGCTCAAATCCGAAATGCCGCGCCACCGCTTCCCCGTAAGACGTGCACCTGCGCATCCCAACGATGCCTATGTTTAGCGGATAGGCTGCCTCCAGCCTGCCTTTGACATACAGCGCCATGGGCGGATGATGAATTTCCCTGAGCAACTCCGGATAACGCGCGCTTGCGATGGGGATGAAATCCACATTATGCTTCTCCAGAAACCGTACGCGCTCTTCAATAAACTCTTCACAGGCCGAATCACACAGCCGGTTCGCAAACGTAGGCCCCCATTGCGCAAACGCGGAGAGCGTACGCCGTTTGGCAAGCGAGAACAGTTCTTCCATGTCCGGATAGCGCGCATAAAACTGCCCGAACAGCGGCGCATCGGGGCCTATGACGCCGCTGAGCCACAGAAACAGCCGTTCCTCCCGCGTAAGCTCCCGCATATTATCCCCCCATGCACTTGGAATCAAGGCTCCGGTACTGTATAGCCTCCGCGATATGCTCGCTTTTGATGGCGTCGCTTCCCTCGATATCCGCTATGGTGCGCGCGACCTTTAAAATACGGTTGTATGCCCGCGCGCTCAAATGCAGTGTGGAAAACGCCTGCTTCAAAATGGCTTCGGAAGTCGGGTCCAATGCACAATAGGCGCGGATCAGGCTGTTGGATAGCTGGGCGTTAAAATAGAATCCTTCTTTCCTGTACCGCTCCCGCTGAATCTGCCGCGCGCGATTGACGCGCGCGCGAATCACGGCGGAGGACTCCCCCGTCGCCTTGCTGGATATGTCCGCATATCCGACCTCTGTCATTTCGATTTGAATATCCAGCCGATCAAGCAGGGGGCCCGATATGCGGCCCTGATACCTTTGGATCTGGAACGGCGTACAGCGGCAGGGCGTGATGCGCGAGCCATAATTGCCGCAGGGGCAGGGATTCATAGCGGCAACCAGCATGAAATCCGCGGGATATGTTGCGTTCGCCATAGCCCGCGTGATGGTGACGACGCCGTCCTCCAGCGGCTGGCGCAGCGCTTCCAGCACATCCTTGCGGAACTCCGGAAACTCATCCAGAAACAGCACGCCGTAATGCGCCAGACTGATTTCACCGGGCAACGCGCGCTGCCCGCCGCCTATAAGCGCGGCGGCCGACGCGCCGTGGTGCGGCGCGCGGAACGGTCTTTCGCGTATAATGCCGCCGCTTTCGCGCGTAGCGCCGACGACGGAATGGATTTTTGTGATTTCGAGCGCTTCTTCAAATGTGAGATCGGGCAATATGGAAGGAATGCTGCGCGCAAGCATGGTTTTACCCGAACCGGGCGTACCGATCAGCAGTATGTTGTGTCCGCCCGCCACGGCGATCTCCGCCGCGCGCTTTGCGCCCTGCTGCCCCTTGATTTCGCAGAAATCCGTGCTGTGCACGGTACTTTGGATATCCCAGTTTTTATTGGGATAGGGCGTGAAGGGCGCGGTTTCCCGAAGACAGTCCACCGCCTGCCGGAGCGACATGACCGGTAAAATCCGCGCCCCTGTGATATAGGCCGCCTCTTCCGCGTTGCCTTCCGGCAGTACGATGGTTTTAGAGCCGTGCGCAAACGCGTCGATCACCATGGGCAGTACGCCATCTATGGCGCGCACGCTGCCGTCCAGCGCTAGCTCTCCCAGAAACAGCATGTCCTTTGTGCAGCCCGGCTGAAGCTGGCCCGCCGCCTCCAATATGCCTATGGCGATGGGCAGATCGTATACCGAACCCTCTTTGCGAAGATCAGCGGGCGCGAGATTGATAGTGATGCGGCTGATCGGGAACGCCAAGCCGCTGTTTTTTATGGCCGCGCGCACGCGCTCGCGCGATTCGCGCACCGCCGCATCCGGCAGGCCCACCGTTTCATAGCTGGGCAAGCCGTTGGCGATATCCACCTGCACCTGTACGGCGAAGCCTGCTATTCCGTTGAGACCGTAGCTCTGTATGCTCGCAAGCAAAAATCCATACCCCCATGCGCCGCCACAGAAGCGCGGCGTTTATTTGGATTCTGCGCCGGATGACTTCTTAAACACGAACAGTCTGTTGCCTATAAAATTGACGATGACGGACACCGGCGTGGCGATGAGATTTCGGATATTCGCGTTTTCTATGTGCAGCCACGTAAGACTCCCCTGCAGCACTATTCGCGCCACCGCATAGGATACAAGGTTCACGAGCACAAACAGCAGGAATTCCCGGGCGGATTTTTTATGCTCCTGCTTGAACGTCCATCGGCTGTTCCAGAAGTAGCTGTTGAGAACGCCGCAGGAGTAGCTGACAGTCTTAGCAAGCCCTTCCCCTAAGCCCACCCATGTCAGCAGGGCGAATATGCCCAAATCCAGCGCGGTGTTCATGACTCCCACGATATTAAATTTGATGAACTTTACAAACATATCCCAGTACTTGCTCATATACATTACACCCCGTAGAGCAAATTGCCGCCCGGCAGGAATTTTAATATTTTCGCGTACCAAATGGGGATCTGCAGCCCGGAAAGCCCCGGGTACAGGAGCAGGAACAGAGCGACGCACGCGGCCATCCACGCCCACTTTACCCAATACAGCTCCGGACGCCTCTCTTCAAAGCTGCGCAGCAGATATACACCGCTGAGTATGATAAAAGGTACCGTCGCAAAGAAATGGTATATGAACGTACAGCGGGTAACCAGCACCCAGGGAAGCAGATTAGCAAGTATCCCCACGAACACCGTCGTCATGCCCGGCTCGGCCTTAATTTTGTCGGTAATTCTCGATATCGAGAACCACACGGCAGCAATGGAGCACGCCCACCAGACCGCGGGGTTGCCCGAAGCGGTCAGCGTGGATATGGTACCCGCCGGCGTGCTGTCGCTGAAATAATACCACATGGGCCTGATGGTAAACGGCCATTGCCACCAGGTGGAGGAATACGGGTGCGTCGCCTTGAGACCGCTATGATAGCTCCACATGAATTTCTGGTAATTCCATACGTCCATGATGCCGTAGTGTTTATCACACAGGTAATAGGGCATATACGAGAGCAGATAGATGGCAACAGGCACGGCGATATAGAACAGGCAGCACCACAGCAGGGTATATCCCGTATTTTTCCAAAAATACTGTACGCGCTGCTTTTGCGCGGCATTGCCCGACGTCGTCGCCTTTCTGTACTCACGGTAGCGACTTACAAACGAGAACAGCAGCAGTACCGCAAGCCCTCCACCCGCGTAGATGCAGATCCATTTTGAAGCCGCGCCCAGGCCGAAGAACAATCCCGCCAGCGCCAGCGGCTTCAGCGTTTTTTTCAGACCGTCGTCGAAGAAGTTCATTTCATAATACCGATGCATGAAATAGAACATCAGCAGTATGAAAAATACGGCGTAAACGTCTATCGTTGCGATACGCGTCTGCGTGAAGTGCATGAAATCGAACGCAAACAGCACGGAACCGAGCAAAGCGTATTCCGGCTTCTTGAACAATCTTTTGCACAAGGCGTAGAATATGGGCACCATGGCGATGCCAAACAGCGCGCCGACGATCCTCCAGCCAAACGCGTTCATGCCAAAGAGCGCAACACCCAGCATGATGAACACCTTGCCAAGCGGCGGATGCGAATTCTCGTACGGGTCAATGCCGTGCAGGTGCTCATATGCAGTACGGGCGTGGTACAACTCATCAAAATACATGCCGTTGAGATAGGAGGGTTGCTCCGGCACGGTATTCTGTTCGTCCACAATTGCCTCGCCCGCCATATCAGCAGCCTGTACCGGAAGCAGATTGCCGTCCGTATCGAAGAACGCCATTTCGCGTATGCGAAGTTCTCCGGAATAGGTAGTAAGCGTAAGCTCGCCGGCCGTAATATCCGATTCAACGCGATGCCAGCGGAACATGTCGTCATAGACCTGGTCATAGGAAACCTGCCCGCCGTCCTGTCCTTCCAAAAGCAGCGTGCCCTCGGCGATACCGCCGTAAACCCAGAACTCGGAGAGTTGCGTCTGCTTCTCGAAGTGAAGCGTAACAACCTGGCCGGGTTCAGTGCTCACGTATTCGCTTTCAGGAGCAGACAGCGTACCAAGATTGGTCAGCGCAAAGCATGCGTACAGCAGGGTCAGTCCCCAACAATACAATGCATGGCGTCGATCATCGGACATTTTGGGTACCTTCACGGCTTTCGCCGCAGCGCGCGCGGGTTTAGCCTCCACACGCTTATCCAACAAATGCGCCGCTTCCTTCTCACGCGCTGTGGGCAGCGTGCGGCCATGGAACACGATATCCCTGCAGGCTAGCGCGAGATATACAAAGCCCATCACTGAAACCAGGGAACCCAGCAGCGTCAGCGCGTCGTATGTCGCCGTGCGCGCCTGCTGATGATCCACAATGACGAATGCGCACAGCGTGTTGAACAGCAGGGCTATGGAAAGCCAGAAGAACGCAATATACAACCTGCGGTCGTCATAATACAGCGCGGCAATGATAAGCGAAAGCAGCGCCGGGAACAGATAGCGTTCGTGCATGTAAGGCCCCAGCGTGAACAGCGCGGCGATCAGGAACGCGAGCGCCAGATAGAATGCTCCTTCCTGCTTCTTTTTGCGCGCTGCTACATACAGCGCGATAGAAAACGTCAGGCTGACCGCTATGCCGATATACCCCCATACCACGAAGGAGAACAACAGGGGTATACTGGAAATAGCTTTCCAGTTACCGCTGAACAGCGCCGCGAGATTGAACGCCTCCACAGACGCGTACGGGTACGAGGTTGCGGTGGAAAAATACTTTTCAAATAACCAATTCGGCTCCTGCCCGCTGCTGAACGGGAGAGCCAGCAACGCGATAACGGCAACGGCGGCCAATACAGAGAGCGCCGCTTCCAAAGCCCGTTTTTTCCAGGATTCCTTATTCCAGCCCCACAGATAAGCAATCGCGAACAGCGGCCCCGCCATGAGCGCCTGCGGCTTCAATAGAATTGTTAGGCCAAACAGCGCGCCCGCGAGTATACGGCGATCCGTATCGAACAGATATACCACGCCGAACAGCCCCAGCGCGAGCAGGGAGTCGATCTGACCCCAGCCGCCCGACACGAACGCGAATACGGGATGAAACAGCATGAGGGACATCAGCGCCATTGCCTTGCGCTCGCCCGCTCCTCTGCGTATGGCTATGCGATAAACGATGTACGCCGTCAGAAGGTCTGCCGCTATGGCAGGCAGTTTAATGAGGAATATGTAGAACGCGCTGCCGTAATCAAGTCCCAACAACCGACGCAGGGTGCCGAACAGCCAAAGCACGTACATATACCCCGGCGGGTAGTCGGCAAACGAGCTTTTCGTATAGAATCCCGCGGGCCCGAATTCGGCCATGCCGTCCGACCAGCCCAAAAAACACCCGATATCCGTGGAATGCCCCACAAACAGAAGGGATAACAGCGCGCGCACGAGCAACGCGGCGCTCATCAGCGCGAGTATGCGCGACCTGTTTTCTCTACGCTGCGCATGCTCCAGCTCTTCTCCGCGAATCCCCCTCTGGTAGGCGTAGGCAAACGCAAATCCCGACAAGGCTACTACCAACACCAAAATGGCCCAGTTGGGCGTTTCTCCCATTTCCTGATCATTCGAAGTTCCGCCGCCGTCGTATTCCAGCGCCGCGAAGGATAAGGCGTCCGAGGGTGGATTCTGTTCCACCGTCATGCTGACGTTTCGAAAGCTGGCTTGTCCGCTCGCAAGAGAGCCGTATCCGCCAATACGAAGGGCAAGCACAAGCTCTGTCTGGTCAGACCCCGTAACGCCGACCAGTTCCGCGTGCTGATAGCCGTCCGTATCAAAAAATTGTTCGGAAGAAGAGAAGGTATCCAGCACGGAAATCGTAGCGCCCGTTTCGCCGAATACGTCCTGCGCATAGATATCGCAGCTCAGCCTGTAGCAGGTATCCGGCTTAACCTCCACACGCTGGCAAATTCTTGCATCGTTTTCCTGAAAGCTTTCCAAAACGACGGATGTGCCGCCGTCAGGCTCTTCCTGTATATACGTTTCAGACCCATCCGGAATCCAAGCATCAAAATACCAGCCTGCCGGAAGATCCTGCAGCTCTGAGCTTACCGAGAAATCGCCGTTATACAACAACTCCCCGTCGATCGCCGCAGCCGCCGGGGTCAACACCATAATAAGCAGCGCCGCGATAAACACCGCAAAGACTCTACGCATGCTACGCCTTACTCTCCCATAATCGGATTCTGCATCCAACTGCATCATAGCACAAATCATTCCCACCCGCAAAGCGAACGCCGCATTATTTATGCATCCGCCATAAAGGCGTTGGGGAAATGCGCGATGCCGTCCGTGCGCAAATCCACCTCCACGACGTCGAACCTGGCTGGGACATCCGCGCCGTTTTTCATGAGATACGCCTGCGCGGCGCGCATCATGCGCTTTTGCTTTGGCGTATCGACAGCTTCCCGTCCCAGACCGAATTTGGCGGATGAACGGGCTTTGACCTCCACGAACACCGTTGTATCGCCGTCGTGCAGTATCAGGTCAATTTCGTCATGCCCGAATCGCGCGTTACGGCATACCAAAGTATACCCCAGCTTTTCCAAATAAGTAAGGGCGAGCGTTTCCCCTCTCGCCCCGCTTTCCCGCTTATCCATTCCCGCCGCCCACTATGCCGCCTATGAAGCTGCGCCGGTGCAGCGGGCAGGGGCCGTATTTTTTCAGCGCTTCGATATGCTCCGGTGTTCCGTACCCCTTATTGCGAACAAATCCGTACTGCGGGTACAGCGCATCCTGTTCGGACATGTAACGATCCCGTTCCACCTTTGCGAGTATGGACGCGGCAGCGATCAGATAACTCAGCGCGTCCCCATGAATATACGGGTGCTGGCGCGCGCTGATGGAAAGATCCTTTATCGCATCCACCAGAACGTCCGTCACTGGAAGCGCCATGCCCTCAAACGCCATACAGAAGGCGCGCTTTGTCGCCTGGAGTATATTGATTTCGTCTATAACTTCCGGGTCGAGCCAACCCAGCGAGAAACAGTGCGCCTGTTCGCGTATTTTGTCATACAGAAATTCACGGCGTCCGGGAGTAAGCCGTTTTGAATCGTTCACATATGATATAAGCGGCGATTGCGGCAGCACGACGCATGCGGCAACGACCGGCCCGGCAAGCGGACCGCGGCCTACTTCGTCCATACCGGCCAATATGATGCCGGGTTCGGTCCACAGCCCGCGTTCGATTTCCGTCAGCGCATACAGGCGCTCCGCTTCAGGTAGTCTCAAACTGTTCGCCCTCCGTTTCCTCCGGGTCGTCCAGCGTCACGCGGGCGATGCGCCCGGCACGGAATTCATCGAGCGCTATGCGCGCGCCGCGCTCCGTATCCGCTTCCCCGCCCGAAAGCAGGAACCCCCTGCTTTTGCACACCGCATAGAGCAGTTCTTCCCGCGGCGTATCCGCCGATATCGACTTGTACCGCTTTTGCAGCGCTTCGGGGCAGGCATGCTGCAAAGTATGAAGCAGTAGCGTCGCCAGCTCCTCCACATCCATGATATCGTCCTTTACGGAGCCAAGGAAAGCGAGCCGCTGCGCAAATTTTTCATTGTCCAGCTTGGGCCACAGCAGCCCCGGCGTATCCATCAGCTCCAGGTACGGCGTGATCTTCACCCATTGCTTGCCGCGCGTCACGCCGGGCTTATCGCCAACCTGCGCACGTACGGCCCCTGCAATACAATTAATAAATGTGGACTTTCCGACGTTGGGTATGCCGACCACCATTACGCGCACCGTCTTCAATACGCCTTTTTCGCGCATGTTCTGCACGCGCGTAGCGGCCGCGCGTTCGATCAGGGAAACGACCGCCTTTTTATTGCCGCCGGTGGAGACGAAGGGCAGCGCCGTGATATCGTGTTTGGCATAGTAATTCACCCAACGCTGCGTAAGCGCGGGGTCCGCAAGATCGCTTTTATTGAGTACGGCGATGCGCGTTTTGCCCGCGAACAGCCCGTCGAAATCCGGGTTGCTGGTGGATCGCGGCGCGCGCGCATCGAGAAGCTCAACCACGACGTCGATGAGCTTCAAGTTTTCTATGAGCATACGGCGCGCTTTTGCCATATGCCCAGGATACCATTGGATCAGCATATTCGTTCCTCACCGGTATAAAAAAACCCGCCGCCCGGTTGGCAGTGCGCCAGCGTGGCAGTCGGGTTCTTCATTTGCCTTTTGATTAGCCCTTCTTGTCCGAAACGACGATGCGTTCCGTGACCTTGGCAGCCTTGCCGGCGCGATCGCGCAGGTAGTAGAGCTTGGCGCGGCGAACCTTACCGTGGCGCACTACTTCGATGCGGCCGATACGGGGGCTGTTGTAAGGGAACGTCCTCTCCACGCCTACGCCGTAAGAAACGCGGCGGACAGTGAAGCTCTTGCGCACGGCGCCGCCCTGCATTTTGATGACGGTGCCCTCAAAGTTCTGCAGGCGCTCGCGATTGCCTTCCACAACCTTGACGAACACGCGAACGGTATCGCCGATCTCAAGTTTAGGCAGATCCGTACGAATTTGTTCCTTTTCCAGTTCCCGAATGATGTCAGACATATATTTTTCTCCTTCCTCATAGACGTTCGTGCCCGTATTTCTTCACGAACAGAGGACCGCCCGTTTTCCGTTCGCCATTATAACACAGCACATATGGCTTGGCAATAGATTTTATCAGTAAATCAGGCTTCCCGGGACGATTTCAGGTTTCTTCCCCGTCCGGATCCGCAAAAGCCTTACGCTCCGCGCGGCTGAGCGTAAGCCCGCGCAGCAGTTCGGGCCGTACCTGGCGCGTCTTTTTAACGGACTGCGCCTTGCGCCACGCCTGTATGTTGGCGTGATGGCCGTTGAGCAATATTTCCGGTACTCGTTTGCCGCGAAACTCCGCCGGACGCGTATACTGCGGATATTCGAGCAGGCCCTGCGAAAAGGATTCGTCCTCCGCGGAAAAGCTGCATCCGAGCACGCCGGGGATAAACCGACTCACGCAATCGATGAGCACCATGGCGGGCAACTCCCCGCCGGTCAGCACATAATCGCCGATGGATACCTCTTCATCCAGGATATCCATGACGCGCTCGTCCACGCCCTCGTAATGCCCGCAAAGCAGCAGCAGCCGCGGCTCGTTCGCAAGCTCCCGCGCCAAGGCCGGGGTCAGCAGCCTGCCGCGCGGGGAAAGCAGTATACGCCGCGCGGATTCGCCGTTTAACACAGCTTCCGCGCAATCGTAGATGGGCTGCGCCATCATAACAAGACCCGCGCCGCCGCCGAAGGGGTAATCATCCGCCTTCCGGTGCTTGTTGTCGGCGTGATCGCGGATATCGTGCACACGTATATCAAGAAGCCCGTTCTCCGCTGCGCGGCCAAGCATGCTCGCGCCGAGTACGCACGGGAACATCTCTGGAAACAGCGTCAGCACGTCAATCCGCAAACAAAGCGACCTCCCCTATCACCGCGGCATCCGCCACGATGCGTTTTTGCTCCACGTCCACCTTGCGCAGCACCCTTTTGAGGGCGGGCAGCATCATACCGCGAGGCCCTTCCACGACATATACGTCGTTCGCGCCCGTCTGCAGCACATCCGTCACACGGCCATATACGACGCCTTCGGTATCCGATACCTCGCAGCCGATCAAATCGGCGATAAAGTACGTATCCGGCGGCAGCTTGACCGTGTGTGCGCGGTCCACGCAAAGGTACGTCCCGCGGAGGGCTTCCGCCTGCTCGCGGGTGTTTACGCCTTCGATGTGCAAAGTGACCGCGTCGGGCTGTACGCCGATATCCGACAGGCGGACGGGGCGATACGCCCCGCCTTCCTCCAGATACGCCTCCCGCATGCCTTTGAAGCGGGAGACGTTATCCGTCAGCGGCTGCAGCTTCACGCCGCCCTGTACGCCGTGCGGGCGCGCCACGCAGGCAATGCGGTAGTACTCCATCAGACGATTTCCACGATATATTTCTTGTCTTCCCTGGCGGAAGCCGCTTTGACCACGGTACGGATAGCTTTTGCGATACGGCCCTGTTTACCGATCACCTTGCCCATATCGTCCGGCGCCACGGAAAGCTCGATGATAGTGGTCTGATCCTCTTCTTTGACGACTACTTTAACCTCGTCGGGCTTATCCACCAGGTTTACGGCGATAAATCTCACCAGTTCATCCATGATGCTCTCCTTATTGGATAGCGCCGCTCTTCTTCAGAAGCGCGCGGACGGTATCCGTGGGCTGTGCGCCCTTTTTCATCCAGTCAACTGCCTTTTCGTTATCCACTTTGATCTCGGCGGGATGCACGAGGGGATTATAGTAGCCGATCTCCTCGACAAAAGCGCCGTCGCGCGGGGCGCGGGAATCCGCAACGATTACACGGTAAAAAGGAGCCTTCTTTGCGCCCATCCTGCGCAGTCTGATCTTAAGCATTGTCTGTTCCTCCTGGTTTGTTTGTGTTTTACATGTATGAATACGGCGTTTGCCGTCATTCAGCGTATTTCTGCGGCCTAAAACGGGAAAGGCATGCGCATGCGGCCTTTCTTCCCCTTTGCGCCCGTTAGCTGACGCATCATCTTCCGGGACGCGTCGTACTGGTTCAGCAGACGGTTGACATCCTGAATGCTGGTGCCGCTTCCGCGCGCGATGCGCTTCCTGCGGCCGGCGTTGAGTATATCCGGGTTAACGCGCTCCGCCTTTGTCATGGACAAAATGATAGCTTCCATGCGCGCCATCTGCTTTTCATCCACCTGCACGTTGCCCAGCTTGCTCGCGTCCATGCCCGGCATCATACCCAGTATATCCTGCAGGGACCCCATATTCTTGACCTGCCGGAACTGCTCGAGAAAATCGTCCAGCGTGAACGCATCCTTGCGCAGCTTATCGGCCAGCTCCAGTGCCTTCTTTTCATCGAAGGAAGCCTGTGCTTTCTCGATCAGGGAAAGCACGTCGCCCATGCCGAGTATGCGCGAGGCCATGCGGTCCGGATGAAACGGCTCGATATCCGTAAGCTTTTCGCCCACGCCCGAGAACTTGATGGGCTTGCCGGTAACGGCGCGTACCGAAAGCGCCGCGCCGCCGCGCGTATCGCCGTCGAGCTTGGTCAGTATGACGCCCGTAAGCTCCAGCGTTTCGTTGAAAGATTTGGCGACGTTGACGGCATCCTGTCCCGTCATGGCGTCCACCACCAGCAGTATTTCTGCCGGATGGACGGCGTTTTTGACCTCGACAAGCTCCTGCATCATTTCGCCGTCGATATGCAGCCGGCCGGCGGTATCCAGTATGATAAGATCGTGGAAGTTTTTTTTCGCGTATTCGATCGCCTGCCGCGCGGTGTCGGCCGGGTCGTTCTGCCCGCGCTCGAATAC
>JAEWWD010000112.1 GCA_023396535.1 Bacillota bacterium | reverse complement strand
CGCGCCGCCGCGCCATGCAGCAGCAGGCTGCGGGGCAGGGCGGCCAGCCGCAGAGCTTCGATATGCCGTATACGCCCCCGTCCCCGTCCATGGAAGGCAGGAGGGCGGATCCGCGTTTCCCGGATTATACGCCCGCGCCGCAGGCAGACCCGCGCTTCCCGAATTATGCGCCAGAGCAGCCGGCGTCCGCGCAAAAGCAGGCCGCGCCGCGCCCTGCCCAGCAGCGCCATACGCCGCCGCAGCAGCCGCTCGCGCAGCAGGCGCAGCCGCGCGTGCGGCAGACGATGGGCGAGGGAATGGGTACGACTCTTCCGCGTGCCTCCACGACCGTGCGTTCGCACGACACGACCCTGCAGGAGGTCATGGGCCGCCGCCACACGCTGGAGGCAAGCAGCCTTACCGGCCACGCCCATACCGAAACCGGCATGAGCGGATCGCAGGAGCCCTGCCCGCCCGCCGCACAGATAGTAAAAGCGCCGCAGCTTGCGGCTGTGAAAGCAGGGCCCGCCGCGCTTATGGGCGATCGCAACGCGCTTGCGCAGGCGATTATCGTCAGCGAAATACTCGGCAAACCCAAGGCGCTGCGCCGGTAACGGCCGCCCGCGCATAATCCGGGCCCGGTTTTCGGGCGGCTGCAGGAGGGTGCATTGTACAAACAAGCGAACCGCGTGCTGACAGCCGCGTTCCTCGCGCTGCTTTCAGCCATATTTGCATACTGGATTTTTACGGCCGCCGCCGGATATACGGCGGCTTCCGTCATATGCGCGGGCCTGACGGCGCTGCTGTTCGGGCTGTTGGGGATACGCTGTATTTATGATTTTCTCTACAGCATATCCGGCGCGCCGGAGCAGGATCTTACGGCGAACCTCGGCAGGCGCAGCCTCCGGCGCGCCTACCGGCACCCGGTCGCCGCGCTGTTCCTTTTTGTCGTGCTCGTGCGGCTGTTGGTGTTCGCGCTTGCCTACGCCATGCTGGTGCTGCAGAAGGGCTATACGGGCGGGCTCGTCGATACGCTGGGGCTGTGGATCAAGGGCGACGCGCCGCATTACCTCGGCATTGCGGAGCGCTGGTATGTGACGGAGGGCGACCCGCGCTTCCATATAGTCTTTTTCCCGTTGTATCCGCTGCTGGTGCGGCTTGTAAACGCGCTGCTGCACAATACGTTCGCTTCGGGGCTGTTCTCGTCGCTGGTGTGTACCGCCGGCGCGGGCGTGCTGCTGTACGAGCTTGCGTTGCTCGACTTCGGCCGCGCGGGCGCGAAGCGCGCCGTCGCGTTCCAGATGCTGCTGCCCGCCGCGTTCCTGCTCAGCGCGCCCATGAGCGACGGCCTGTTCCTGCTGCTGAGCATTGCGGTGGTGCTGCTCGCGCGCAAAAAACGGTATGTCTTCGCCGCACTGATCGGCGGCCTTGCCGCGTTCACACGGGTGCTGGGGATATTGCTGCTCATACCCGTGGCCATCGAGCTGTGGGGCGAAGCCGCGCGCGTACGCGCACGGGGCGAAAGAGCGCTTCGCTACGCGCTGCCGCGTGCGGCGGCGCTGCTGCTGATCCCGCTCGGCCTTGCGGGATACCTGTACGTCAACTACGCCGTCACGGGCGACGCGTTCACGTTCCTCGTTTACCAGCGGGAACACTGGAGCCAGCGCATGGGCTGGTTCTTCGATACCGCCGCCTATCAGACGGATTACCTGCTCAAGACGTTCTTCACGGACAGGCGGGCCGCGTTCGGGCTGTGGCTGCCCAACCTCGCGTTTTTGCTGCTGACGCCGCTTGCTGTTTTGCTCGCGGCGCGTCCCGCGCGTAAAGTCAAAGCCGCAGCGCCGGACAAGCCCGCGCCGGCCGAAGAATCCGCGCCGGAGGCAGCCGAAGCAGTACCGGAAACGGATATGCCGGAATCCGGGGAAGCGCCGCCTGCGGAAGCTCTAGCGGAAGCTCCGCCGCCCGCGCCGGAAGCGACCGAACCTGTGCCGGAAGCGACCGGTTCCGCGCCGGAGATCGTGGCGGAACCGACGCCCGCGCCGCGCCTGCGGGCGAGCTATACGGCGTATTTTCTCGCGTATTATCTCATAGGCATGGGCGCGACGTGGCTGCTTTCCGCGCCGCGGTACCTGACCTGCTGTTTCCCGGTCAGTATCGCGCTCGCTGTGCTTGCGCAAAAGCGCGCCGTCGCGTGGCCGCTGTACGCGGTGCTGCTGATCGCGCAGCTTGCGTATCTATGGGCGTATGTAGCCGGATGGCCGGTTTACTGATAAGGTATCGCCGCCTTTGGGCGGCGACGATAGCTTATTTTATTTAATAGCGGGAGGGCTTCGCCCCCCGCGCCCCCTGATATGGGTTTCCGAAAAGTCAGCCAGAGGCCACTGACAGTCTTTTCAGAATTACTGATATGTATCATTTGGGCACGTTAATTTGAAGAGATATCCCCCCAAAGCGACTTGTCGCTTTGGCGATGGGTTCTTAGGGCCGTTACGGCCCTAAGCGGGAGTTTGAGGGCAGAGCCCTCAAAGAAGGGTAACATCATGCAACCACGCAACGAAAAGGGCCAGACGCTCGAAGAATTTCTGGCCGCGTACGACGAAAACAAATACCGCCGCCCCTCCGTGACGGTGGACATGGCGGTGTTCACGCTGGTAAAAGCGCCCGCAGGCGGGCATGCAATCGCCGTGCTGCTGGTACGGAGGAAGGATCACCCCTTCATAGGCACATGGGCGCTGCCGGGCGGCTTTTTGAACATGGAGGAAGAGCTGCATGAGGCCGCCGCGCGCGAGCTCATGGAGGAAACCGGCGTAACGGATGCGCCGCTGACCCAGTTCGGCGCGTTCGGCGGCGTCAACAGGGACCCGCGCACCCGCGTGATCACCGTGGGCCATTACGCGCTCGCGCCGTACGGGTCGCTTACCATACAGGCGGGCGACGACGCGGCGGACGCCGCGTTATTTCGCATATCGCTCAAACGCGAGGCCAGCACAAAGGACGCGGCGCTCTACCGCATGCGCCTGCACGGCCCGTGTGAGCTTCGCGCCCGCGCGCGGCTTGTATCCGGCCCGTTGGGTCTGCGCCCGACGCTCGTGCCGGGCGGTGACCTCGCCTCTGACCATTCGCTCATACTGTTCAGCGCGCTCAGCGCGCTCAAAGATGTAAACCGCCGCCGGGCAGCACAGTTGCTGGCGGGGGATGCGCCGGGGCTGGCGATACGCGCCCGGCGCGCGCTCGCCGCACTGTTCTCTGACATGGACGGGCGAATGTAATTCGGCACAAAGAAAAAGCACGCTGTGAAGGGGACGCGATCCCCCCCATTCCATTCAAAATTGGCGATTTATTCGCCGATTTTGTGGGAGAATGCCGCCATGAGCGGCATTCTAACCTACAGAAAACCCACTGATAAAGTCCGAAGGACTTTGTCAGTGGCCTAAAATTTGCCGAATGGTAAATTCGTCCGCACTGTGTTACCTTATATCAGAGAAAATGAAAGAATCCGCCCGTTCAGGCTCTGGCAAGCCCGGCGGGCGGCGGCGCTGTCTACGCGCCGGGGAGTAACGGAAAAAATGGCATCCTTGGAACAAGGCGAACAACGGCGTGAGCATATGCTCATGGACCCCGTCGGCAAACTGATACCGGCGGTCGCGCTGCCCTCTATCATCAGCATGCTGGTGGGCGCGATCTACAACATGGCGGATACCTTCTTCGTCGGCAAGCTGGGCAACAGCGCGACGGGCGCGGTGGGCATCGTGTTCCCCATCATGAATTTGCTGCAGGCGCTTGCCTTCATGTTCGCGCACGGCGCGACAAGTTACGTATCCCGCCTGCTGGGCAAGGGGGATGTGGAGAACGCCTCGCGCACGGTCAGCACGGCGGCCATCAGCGCGCTGCTGCTGGGCGCGCTCTACGGCGCGGTGGGGATACTGTTCCTGCACCCGCTGCTGGCGTTCTTCGGCGCTACGCCCACCATACTGCCCTACGCGGGCAAGTACGCGCTGTATATTTATATCGCGTCGCCTCTGTTTGCGGCAAGCTACGTATTCAATAATACTTTGCGCGCCGAAGGCAGCCCCGTGCTGGCGCTCGTGGGCATGAGCTCGGGCGCGGTGCTCAACATCATACTTGACCCCATCTGCATATTCGCGCTGAACATGGGCGTGGCGGGCGCGGGCTTCGCCACTATGATCGGCCAGATCGTGGGCTTCAGCATGCTGCTGTCCTTCTATCTGCGCAAAAAAGGCCGCGTGAGCGCGCTGACGCTCTCCTTCAAACTGTTTACGCCTACAAAACCCATGATGGGCGAGATACTGCGCATAGGCATCCCGTCCTTCATACGCTCGGGCATGAACAGCGTGGCCGCCATCATGCTCAACACCGCCGCCGCGCCCTACGGCGACGCGGCGATCGCCGCGTTCTCGGTGGTGACGCGCATACTGTTCCTCGTCAACGCCGCGCTCATCGGCTACGGGCAGGGCTACCAGCCCATCTCCGGTTTCAACTACGGCGCGGGCCGGTTCGACCGCGTGCGTAAAGCCTTCTGGTTCACCATAGAGTCGGCCATGGTTGCCATGGTGCTGTTCGCGGCGATACTCATCGTATTCGCGCCGCAGATGGTCGGCATATTCCGCAACGACCCCGATGTGCTGGGGGTGGGCGTGCAGGCTCTCAGGTGGCAGGCGGCCACGCTGCCGCTCATGGGCGCGTCGCTGCTCGCGTCCATGCTGTTCCAGTCCACCGGCCACGCAATGCCCGCGTTTGTGATATCCCTCGCGCGGCAGGGGCTGTGCTTTGTGCCGTTCATACTGCTGCTGCCCGCCCTGTACGGAGAGAAGGGGCTGGTCGCGGCCCAATCCGCCGCCGATATCGTGGCGTTTTTGATCACCATCCCGCTGCTGCTGCGCGTGTTGAAGCATTTAAAGGACGAGCCGGGGAAGGAGCCGATTGGGGAGCTTGACACGATAGAATAATAATGAACAATGAATAATTAACAATGAACAATGGAGGAGGGAATTCCCTAACGGGAATTCCTTTTTTAATTTATTCTTTGGGAGGTCTTTCTGCACACCGCAGTATTTTGAATTCTCCTTGGAAATGCCCTATTCAAGGGCGTTTCCATGAGATGGGTTCTTAGGGCCGTTACGGCCCTAAGCGGAGTTTGAGGGCAGAGCCCTCAAGGTACTTCTTTCCGATCTGCCTTAAATCTTTCAAAAAGTGATCCTCTCTGTTCATGCCCGCGCCATCAAATCACCAAGATTGCGCAGCATACTATGCGCATCTCTAGGGTGAGCGAGGTTGACGTGTATGGAGCGTGAAGCACGGCGCGGCAAATGGCTGCGGGCCGCAACGCGGCCGCATATGCTGGCGCTGTATGGCATCGTGCTGCTGTCGTTTTTCCTGAATTTTTTCCTGATCGGCCAATCCGGCTACGGTAACGCGTACTATGCGGCGGCGATCCGCAGCATGACGCAAAGCTGGCATAATTTCTTCTACATTTCCTTCGACCCGGCGGGCGTGGTATCGGT
>JAEWWD010000091.1 GCA_023396535.1 Bacillota bacterium | reverse complement strand
AGTCCATTCTGACGAGCGGGAAGGACCGCTCCTTTACGCAGGCATTGGAATGCATCGCCATCACCGAAATGCGGCATAAGGAATTGCTGGGAAAGGCCATTGTTCGCCTGGGCGGGACGCCGATATTTACCGGTTTCATATTGAGAAGATTTCAAACGCCAGCGTCCGGCAATTGCTGGAAAGAATCATACTGGATGAAGAGCTGCATATTCGGGTGTTTAACCAAATGCTGAGTACTCTTGGCTAGGCATATAGAGTAATCTTTCACAACAGCATTCGGTATGCTTGAATAAATGATATTATGGCACGGTCTGGACTGTGGAACAACCTTTGTCTCAGGCCGTGCCACGCAATATGCCTTATCCTCAGATCCACTGCAAATGGGGGGTGCTATCAGCACGGACTGGAATGGGCTTATATTAAAACACTAAGAAAATACTGCGTCAAGTCTAATTATGTCGATTTAGAACGTACAGGATATGTATTTTTTATCAAATCATTAATTGCCAAACCATAATTTGACTCGCAATCGATAAAATTGGCTTAAAAGCTGCTTACTGATTGGGGGGACGATTCGAAGCCGTCCCCGGTATTACTATACGTTCGCTTTATCCCTTCACGAGCAATGAAACACCTATATATATTACTGCATACTCTGTAATAGGGTTTTGGTATACCAACCGGATAAGGATGAAAAGATGTATGGGTAAGGAATTCTGCGGATCGGTAATCGTGCCTGGTTCACGCGTATACAATAAAGCGCGGCAAATATTTAACCGCTCCATACAAAAATACCCAGCTTCCATTATATATTGCGAAGACGAGGATGCGGTGATACGGGCTGTGCAAGCCGCGGGGAAAACGGGCCATACAGTGCGCGTGCGCAGCGGCGGTCATAACTATGAGGGGTTTTCCGTGGGCAACTGCGCGGAGGCAATCGACGTTAGCTGTATGAATACGGTGATGCTGGATGAAGCGTCCGGCACGCTGACGGCCGGTCCCGGCGTGTTAAATTCTGCGCTTTACGAGACTATGGGCGCGTACGGTTATCCCTTTCCGAGCGGCACCTGTCCAACGGTGGCTGTGGCGGGATTAACGCAGGGCGGCGGCTGGGGGCTTTCCGCGCGGATGTTTGGCCTTACTTGCGATAGTCTGGTTTCCGCCACATTGATCGACGCGTGCGGCCGACGGCATATGGCGGACGCAGCGCATGAACAGGAACTGTTCTTCGCGCTGCGCGGAGGCGGGGGAGGGAATTTTGGCGTTGTTACGTCGCTTACGTATCGGCTGCCGCCCAAACTGTTTCAAGTGACCTATGTGGAAATAGAGGCCTCCAGCGTAAGTAAGGCCATAGCGGCGGAGTTCATCATTTGTTTTCAGCAATGGCTTCTCATGGGGGATCGCCGATTTACACCTCTTGCGAGGGTTTTTCATACGCCTGAGGAACCGCGGGGGCTTGTTCTGCGCGGCATTTTTTACGGAGGCGAGTCCCAGGCGCGTGCATCATTGGCCGCTTTTCTTTCCCTGGGGCTGGACGGCGTTTTTAAGGAAATGACGTTCTTGCAGGCCATACGCATTGTCGAGGCCGGATACCCGCCGCACGAGCGGTTTACGACCGGCGGACGGTTTGCGTATGCGCCGTTCTCCATAGCGGAGGCGCGCCGTATCGTATCGATTATCGACGAACTGGCTGGAGGTTCCATGAACGCGTCTGTTTCGCTGTATGGATTAGGGGGCGCGGTTGCGGCAATAGCTCCGGATGAGACTGCGTTCTTTTATCGCCGCGCGATCAATATCATTGCCCTCTCTACCGACTGGGAGGATCCCGCCGCAAATGGCGTCAACTTGGCATGGTTTGCCCCGCGTTATCGCGTGCTGGAAGGCGTTACATTCGGTTCGTACGTGAATTTTCCCAATCTTGAGAACCGGGATTACATGCGCGCTTATTACGGCAGAAACGCGGCGCGCTTGCGGTGCATCAAAGGCCGTATTGATCCGGAGAATTTGTTCTGTTTTCCGCAGAGCATCCGGTAGGTATGAATTGTAATAACCTAACCATATGCGAAAAGCCCGCCTTGCAAAAATTTGCACAAAAAATGCCGGCGGGCTTCGCTTTATCAATAGTTTGTTGGCAGAATGAGCATCCATTTTAAGCAATTTCAAAAACTTGAGCAATTCAACAACGAGCCAATGCTGTATGTCTAACAAAAGAGCTTCTTTACGGGTTGCCCACCGCCCTGGGATTAGCTTTCGATCAGGCGTTTTGTGATTGCCTCGCCCATTTGTATGGTCGTAAATGCGCCTCCGAGGTCAGGCGTAAGATACTCGCGTTCCGTCAGTATCGCTTCAACTGCGCGTGCGATATCCTCCGCAGCGCGGATACCCGCCTGGTCCTTTTTCTGGTTGGCCAGCCAGGAAAGCATCATTTGGCCGGACATGATCATGGCGTACGGATTGGCGATGTTCTTCCCCGCAATGTCCGGAGCGGAACCGTGCGTCGCCTGCGCCATGCAGTAATCCGGCCCCACGCACAGGCCGGGCGCCATGCCGAGCCCGCCGACCAGCCCGGCCGCTTCGTCCGAGAGTATGTCGCCAAACATGTTGGTGGTGACCACGACGTCGTAATTCTCCGGATGCATCAGCATCTTCATCGCGAACGTATCCACAACGCAGGTTTCCAGCGCGATATCCGGATACTCCGCGGCCACCTCGCGGCAGGCCTCCAGAAACAGTGAGCAGCCCAGCTTGAATACCGTGTTCTTGTGTATGGCCGTCACCTTTTTGAGCCTGTCGCGCTGGCGCGCCAGCTCAAATGCCGTCCTTGCCGCCATCTGCGAATTGCGCCGCGTAATGACCCTGAGCGACAGCGCCATGTCCGGTGTCGGCATGCAGTCGCTGGTGCCTTTGAACATGTTCCGGTCGGGCTGGAAGCCTTCATTGTTCTCGCGGACGATCACAAGGTCGGTCTGTTCGTTGATGCAATTTAGCCCTTTGTACGCCTTCGCGGGCCGGATATTGCTGACCAGGTCGTATTCCCGGCGCAATATCGGGTGCGGGTTGATGCAGTTGGGGTCCTTGGGATAAGCCATATGCCCGATGGGGCCCAGGAACCAGCCGTCCAGGGTAAACAGCGTGTCTTTTGTGGATTGCGGCAGTGAATGCCCGTTTTCCATATACGAGGTGTAGCCCACCGGCAACGGCGCCCATTCGATATCTATTTCAGGATACCGCTTCACCGCCGCTTTCACAACGTCTACGGCTACAGGAACTATTTCCAGTCCGATATCGTCGCCGTTGAGTATTCCTATTCTGTACTTCGCCATGGTCTCTCCTTTATGCAAGCGGCCTACTGCTGCTCGTGTTTCTTCTTGCAGATATCCTCTATGATGTCGGCGCAGCGCACCTGGTTGAATATGCCGCAGTAACAGAAGTTGGACAGCTTGATGGCGCCTTCCTCCGGCGTCAGCTTGCCCTTATCCACTTGATCGACCACGTACTGCACAAACTTGGGCGGTATCATATGGTGCCCGCACATGGTGGTGATGGACAGCGTATCCTCGTCCGGCAGAATGCCCTTGTTGCCCCATACGCCCAGCGAATAATTCGCGGAGTGCGGCTTTACGCCCGCCTCGTGGCAGCACGGGATGACTTCCGAGATAACGCCCGTTATGACGCAGGACTGGTCGATATCCGCCGCTTTGACCTCTTTGAGGAACCCGATGACCTGATCACGCTTGGTGAACACGCCGCGGATACGCGATTTGTCCGAAAGCTTATCCTTGATTTGTGCAGAGTCGAAGCGGGTGATGGGGCCGGTTTTCACGTCGCCCCAGTTTTCGGAGCCCTGATGCTCGGCAGCTTCTATGTAGATCAGCGCTTTCGGCTTGATATCCTTGTCGTTCACGCCCTTTGTCTGGTACATGAACCAGTTGAAGTCCTTCTTCTGGGATTCGATGGGACCGCTGCGGTGCAAAGAATGTGACATGCTGTTTTCCTCCTTCTTCAGTCGATCAGCGGCTTGCCCAGGCCGACATTGATCTTGGCGCGGTGCGGCTGCGGTATCCCCAGCTCATCCAGGCACTTGAGCGCGGGGTTGTAGCCGTTCTCGTCCACCCGCATGATGAGCCCCAGCGAGAATACCGTTTCGATCTCGCCGGCGACCTTTTTGAGCGCTTCCAGGACCCTGGGGAGTTCCTCCTCCGCGCAGTTCCCTTCCACGATGACCGACAGAAGCCTGTGATCAAGCACGTCCGGCTCCAGCTTGCCGGTGGTGATATCCGGCATGAGCGCCGCAAGCGGCGTGGTATCCTTGCCTTCCAGCTTCACGCCCGCTTGAGCGCAGGCCATGGCGATTTTCTCAACGTCGTACATACGCGCGCCGGCGCCGGGGCGTCCCACGTCGATGCACAGGCCCACGCGCCCTTTGCGTACGCGGCCGGATACGTCGTTTGTCTTCACTTCTTCGGTGCCGCGGCCCGTCACGCCCGTAACGCCGTGGTTTTCCACAGGATCGCTCATGACATGCATAAACTGCTTATAAAAAGTGTCGAGCTCCGTGGTAACGATCGCGTCCTTCGGGCATACGTGCTGCCGCAGGCATACATAGCAATCCACGCATTCGCCCGGCTCGATATAACACTTCTTGTCCTTATACTTGATGGCGTCCACCGAACAGTATTTCTGGCACGTCCTGCACCCGATACATTTGTCTTCAAGAATTTTCGCCATTCGGAAACCTCCTTGTACATCAAAAATATAAATCTTTGTGATTATCTGATGGGATTTGGATACTCCCGAGCCGAATTGCTATCACAATTGCAGTGTATCATAATAAAATTATCAATTCTAATACTTAAACTTTATGTTATAATGAGTTTAACTTATAATTTCCGGAGGATATCATGATTGAGTGCAAGGATATAGAC
>JAEWWD010000140.1 GCA_023396535.1 Bacillota bacterium | reverse complement strand
CGACGACGTCTCCTTCACATTGGGCGGATATCCCGACGTACTTGACGAATACCATGTCGTCGAATACCAGATAAAATCATCAAAGTACACTCTGATGGGCCTTCAGGTCGGCTGCTCGCTTGCTGCGGCGGATGAAGCAATGGAACAGAACGGATATACTGCTTCAGCCGGGGATGACTGGTGGAGCCGGTACACAAAAAACGGCGTCAGAATAGGAGTAGCTTTGGATGACGACGCCGTTGCCATTTTTCACGTATCCGTCGAGGTTACGAACAAAGAGAATGTCGTTTTTTAAATAGCGATCATTGCGCAGGAGCAGCAAAAACGGCATGATTGGAGGCGTATGGCTTTGTGGTATCAAGGTATATTTGAACAGATGGAAGATATGCGGGATACGGAACAGGGGGCGAAGATGTCGGCATATATGCAGAACCTCTTCCCATTCCTGGGTATACCCAAACCGGCCTTGAAACAGTGCATCAAGCCGTATCTGCAAAAGAGCCGGAAACTCGCATTCGATTGGGAATTTGTGCGCTTGTGCTGGGAAAAGCCATACCGCGAAGCGCAGTACCTGGCGATAGAATACATACTGCTGCATGAAAAGCGGCTCATCGATGCGGATCTCCCTAAAATACGGGAGCTGATTACGGAAAAATCCTGGTGGGAAACCGTGGACAGCCTGGATTCCGTGGTGGGAAGCCTTGTTTTGAAGTACCCGGAGCTGAAAGAAACCATGCGGCAGTGGTCGGTATCCGAAAATATGTGGCTGCGGCGCGCATCAATCGATTTTCAGTTAAAATACAAAGAAAAGACGGATACCGCCCTGCTGGAAGAAATCATACGCAACAATCTCGGTACCCGTGAGTTTTTCATCAACAAGGCCATAGGCTGGAGCCTGCGGGAATACAGCAAGGCCAATCCCGCATGGGTTCGGGAGTTTTTAGGAAGATACAAAGATGCTTTATCCGTCTTGAGCGTGAGAGAGGCAAGCAAGTATCTGTAAACGCGGCTAATGCAATATAGTGACCCTGTCCGGGCATTTGAAGAACCTGTGAGGGTATGACGAAAGAATGGGGACTGCTCCCGTAAAGGTGCGATATGAAGAATAAGAAAGACAGCTACATGGGCGATGTGGGAATTATCCGAAAAATAGACGATATCCCCGAATTGAAAGAGAAGCTCATCGAGGCGTTTGACGCGAAATGCCACAGCCATATCGCAATCTCACGCTACGGCCTGCTGTTGGCGGAACACATTCTGGAATTGACCGGCACCCCGATGGACGACGCGATAGCGGAAGTCTTTGCCGTCAACGAACGCTGGCAGGCGGGGGCGGTCCGGTTTCAGGCCGCAAGGGACGTGGCCGGAATAATACTCGATCTGGCCCGCGAAGAAAAAGACCCGGTCAGGGTGAAAGTATACAGGGTTCTGGCGCAGGTGGCCGCCATCCCCCATGTGAAACGGCACGCCCTGATCGCGTCGGACTACGCGGTTACGCTGATCAACGTCATGCATCCGAAAGATTTGGAAGAAGTGCGAAAAGAGCGGGAAATCCAGATATCGCTGATGCAAAGCGTTTGAGTATATTTGTGAAGAATGATACCATGGGAACCATGAAGAAAGCGCTGGTCGTTTACTATACGTTTTCCGGAACCACAGGCGGGCTCGCGGCCGAAATCGCGCGCCAGACAGGGGCCGACCTGCGGGAAATCAGGCCCGAAACACCTTATGCGTTCGATTATCATACGGCCGCCAAAGAAGCGCGAAGCGAGATCGAGCGGGGCTTTTGCCCCCGTCTTGTTGCCGGGCTGGGGCCTGTGGGGCAGTACGACTGCGTTTTTATAGGCTCGCCCAACTGGTTTAAGCGATTCGCGCCGCCCATACTGAGCTTTTTGCGCAATACCGACCTCGCCGGGAAGACCGTTATCCCGTTCTGCACCAGCGGGGGCGGCGGGCTCTCGCAAATGCCCGAAGAATTCGCGCGGGAATGCCCGCGGTCGAATATTCTCCCCGGATTTGCCGCCTCCCCGGGCTTCACGCCCGAGGAAGTATCCCAATGGCTGCAAAGGACAGGCTGGCAGGGATGAACGACTGTTTCAAACGGAGGGAGGAGCAGCTATGCGATACGGCCCCGATCCGAACGCCATATATCCAAACGAAGCCATGAAGCGGGTATGCTATATCAAAAATGTCATTACCCGGCCCAATATCATCGTTGGCGATTACACGTATTACGACGATACGGACGGCGCGGAACGGTTTGAAGAGCATGTCACGCACCATTATGAATTTATTGGCGATAAGCTGATTATTGGGAAATTTTGCGCGATCGCGAAGGGGATTACATTTGTGATGAACGGCGCAAACCACAGAATGTGCAGCGTCACTACCTACCCCTTCAACATGATGGGCAATGGCTGGGAGAAAGCGACCCCGGCACTTTCAGACTTGCCCCTCAAAGGGGATACGGTAATCGGCAACGATGTGTGGATCGGCCAGAACGTCACAATCATGCCGGGCGTGCATATCGGGGACGGGGCGATCGTCGCGGCGCATTCCGTGGTCGCAAAGAATATTCCCCCTTACCATATCGCGGGCGGAAACCCCTGCAAGAGTATCCGGAAACGATTTGACGACGAACTCATCGACTATCTTCTTGCCCTGAAATGGTGGGATTGGCCCGCCCGCAAGATTTTCGATAATCTTGAAGCCCTGTGCAGCGGGGACCTGACGCAAATCAGGAAGATATCCTAGCGCATGAATGCGGTGCGGGGCCTCCGCACAGTACGCAATGCCGTCAGTCCGTTAAACTAAGCGAATTCTTTCTGTGAGGTGCAAATGAAAAAGAGACTTATCCTCTTAGCCGTTTTACCGCTTGTTTTGCTGCTTGCGGGTTGCATGGCCGGCGCGAACGCGAAGGACGCCGGGAAATATTCCATGAACGCTTCCGTGGCCTACGGCGCGGCGAAAGACGACAGTTTGGATAAAACCACGGTGACCTATCAGATAATCGTCAGCGGGGCGAAAGAAGATATTGAAAACATAGCGTCCCAGGAAGTTCTGGTCAACGCGGATTATGTCGATATTCTCTGGGAAAACGGCCCCCGTCAGGCGCAGATGCACTACGGCGATCAGCCGTATCTGGAAATGAGCGGCGCGTTCGTATTCGATACGCAGGGCAAAAGCAAGGAAGAAATCGACGCCATGGGCCTACTCAAGGGCGTAAGCATTGTGGATAAGGATCAGAACGCGTATATGCTGGAATTCCAAAAATGAGCTCCGGTAAGCCGTTGCTTTTGGGAAATATGCGGCAGTACAATATCGTTCCATATGCGCACGGGTTTTTGTTCTGAAAACGGAACCCGGCAAGGCATAACGGGCATGAGCCTGGCATTTTATAGTCCAAATTGGAAAGGATGAATGCGTTTGGTTACTCCGTATATCACATTTTCCGGCGATTGCGCCGCCGCTTTGGATTTTTACCGGACAGCTTTTCATACCGAAATCCAAATGTCGTATCCGTATGGCGATTACGTGCCGGAGGGCGTCGCCGTTGTGCCGCCAAACCTGAAAGACTGGATACTGCATGCCGAGATGCAAATCTGCACAACGGTATTCTGGTTCGCTGACGAGGTGGCGGAACCGGTGACGAAAGGCAATATGGTAAAGCTGACCGTAAAGGTGCCCACCGCAAAAGAAGCGCAAACGATATACGACGCCTTGCGCGTTGACGGGCGCATCACGCTCCCGCCGACAGAAACATTTTACAGCTCGTTCCATGCGGGCCTGACCGACCGATTTGGGGTGAGCTGGAATATCGTTGCCGAAGAAGGCCCCCATGGCGCAACTCCCCCAATAGAGTGATTCTCCCAATGGAGTGATTCCCCCAATGGAGTGATTTAATGAAAGAGTTTGAAGAAAAGCTGCGGGAATACATGCTGATAAACCATATCGACGGTGAGCAGCGCATATTCGAAAACACCTGCCATACCGTGGCGGACGCGGCTTCCGCCGCCAACGCGTCGCCGGGCGATTTCGTGAAGTGCATCTGCATGATCGGCGCGGACGACACGCTGATCGCCGCCGTGGTAAAAGGCGACGACAGGGCCAGCACGTCACGCGTCGCAAAGGCGCTGGATATCGGCGTTCCCCGCACCGCCACGCCGGAAGAAATACGCGGGAGGACGGGCTACCTCTGCGGCGGCGTGCCTGCGTTCGGGTATCCCGCCATATTCCTGATGGACCCCAGGGTCATGGAAGCGGAGTTCGTGTATACCGGCGGCGGGTCGCCCCGCTCTTTGACCAGGATCGCAACCGGGGAGCTGCACCGGGCGAACGGCGGGCAGATCGTGAGAGTGAGAAAATAAGCGGAGGATGGATGTGAAGAACAAGAAAACCGCCCTGTTCGTGTTGGCGCTCTCGGCGGCCGTTGTGATACTGCTGGCGTGTTATTTCTCTGTCGGCGGGGAGCGCTTAAGCGCGCCGCTCACGCAACTGCGGGAGGGCAACGTCATACGCATCGTAAAATCGCGGGAACCCTCGGAAAAATCCGAAATCGTGCAGACGGCGGACTGCGGCGAGGCGCAGGAGGATATGCTGATCGCCCTTATAGAGAGCACGAAATTTACAAGAATAGTATCCAGAATCGTTCCGTTTACGGATACGGACCGGTATCTCATCACCGTGGAAGCGCCCAATGGCAATACGCTGTTCCGGCTGGAGTCCTACGGCGGGGAATTCCTCATAGCGGACTATTCGCCGGGGGATGCGCCCGTAAAGCACTATAAACTGAAAATCCGCAACCCGGAATGGAAACCCGCGCTGGAAGAGATACTTTCGGCGGCGTAAAGCTTGCGCCGCCGCGCCTCCCCTCCCGACAGTTCCATAAGAAAAGAGGCGCAAAATGGATACGGAACTCTATTATTTTTCGGGTACGGGGAACACGCTGGCCGTGGCGAGGGAAATCGCAAAACGGCTCGGCGCGAAGCTCATCCCCATCCCGCAGGCCGTGACGCAGGACAGGGTAACCGTCCGCGCCCCCAATCTTTGCATTGTATTCCCGTCCTACATCGCGCTGGTATCCGGCGTGCCGCTCATCGTAGAGCGGTTTATCCGGAAGATCGAAAACATCGGCGCGCTGCGCATAGTCGCGGTTTGCACCTGCGGCGGGTATGAACTGGTCAACGCGCTGCCTTCCCTGCGCACGTTTGCGCGCATTGTCCGCTCCTGCGGGGGGAGGGTATCCGCCGGGTATTCCGTCAGGCTCCCCATGAACAATCTGGATTACGACCATATCCCCGTCCCCATCGAGCGGGACAGCGGCGTGATCATTCAAAGAAGCAGAAAGAAAATTGAGGGCGTTTGCAACCGCATCGAGCAGAACAGGCGCGCTCCTTTCGCGGCGCTCAAAGCCCTGTTCCTTTTTGTCGCCGGGCCGCTGTTTGGCCTGTCGAAACAGCCGATACTCAAGAGCCTGCGCGAAAAGGCGAAAGAGCCCGCGGACAGTCAACTGCCGTACGCCGCCCTTCTCCACTTGACGGATAAGAGCATTGCGGTGGACGACGCCTGCACCGGCTGCGGAACCTGCGCGAAGCTCTGCCCTGTGAACAACATTGAGATTGTCGATGGAAAACCCGTGTTTTTGCACAAATGCGAACTATGCTTCGCCTGCGACGAATGGTGCCCCGCCGGCGCGATCCATCACTGGAGCAGGCAGTCGGGCGTAAAATATCACCATCCGGATATCCGGCTTGCCGACCTGCTCCCGCGCGAATAGCCCGGAGGAGTAGCCGCAAACTTTCCGGGGACGGGCGTGCTATGAATGGCTGCCGGGCTACCAGCCCGACAGCGCCTTTGAAAAAGAAAAGATACTTTCCCTGCTGCGCCGGGCGAAGAGCGCCATACACAGCGCGCCCAGCGAGGCGCGCCGCGCCATGAACAACTTTGTGACGGCGGTGGGGGTATCGTACCTCCCCCTGCACGGGGAAGCGGTGAAAACCGTAGAAGTTATAGGCGACGTCCGGCTTCCGGATGAAAAGGGAAGCGCCCCGCTCACCCCGGCGGAATACGCCATCCAAACGGCAAAGGATGAAGGTAGGGTTGGGGGTTAAGAGGAAAGCGGTAAGGTGTTATGATATATAATAGATGTAATGGTAAAAGGGGGATAATGCTTTATGATTATAACACCAGAGGAACTCCTAAAAAATGTACTTTTCTCCCTACTTGCTGCCTTGATTTTTGGGATTATATTTAATTTTATTCCAGACTGGAAAAGGCGAAAAAGGATACGGCCTAAAGTTGAATTTGATATCTATGAGTTTTACCAAGAGCTATTCTACTATATCCAAATTCCATTCTATTTTAATGAACACTCAAGTTCACTATTCCAGCCCGAAATTTATGCTGGAAAAATAACGAAAGAAGATTTTGAGAAGTGGTTACAAAACAAGTGCCTAAATGAAAGCTATCTATATGATGAAATGGCACCCAAATATATGTGCATTGGGCAGAAGCTTGAAGAAGTCTCGGCTGGATTGTGCGAAAAATCAAAAAATATTTATGCGTTTACCGACTTTTTGTCAGCAAATGAAATTCTTTTAATTAAAAAGATAATCACAAAACTAAGAGTGTATAGTTATGTGGGAGATAGCGGCTCAATCATTGGTGGCAAAGTATTTAAACCTGTAAATCCTAACCTTGCTTATATGGCGACCAATTTTTTTGAAATTTATGAATTGTTTCTTAAGTTGCAACAAATCGTTCTATCGTATAATGATATTGATATCTCAATAAACACTTCAATAGCTTGGCATTTTAAATGGAGTGATACAAATTATGCCTATCATAGAGGCGAATATAAAAAATGCCTTAGAAGATTTTGGTTGGCTGAAGTACAAAATAAATTTCCAGAACATCTGTGGTCAGTAAAATTCCGATGCCTTTATAGACTTGGAAAAAGGATAGCAGCATTAGTATTTTTGGAAGACCAGTTAAGCATAAGCCCGTTGCAGCTTATATATATTCGAAATTCGTTCGACGATTTCTATATGCAGGAAGATGTTAAACGCGTACTTATCAAAGCCCGTGGCGAAGAAGAATATATAGAAATGGTTAAGTGTTTGAAAAGGGAAAAAGCTATTGTGGACCAAATGATGAGTCAGGCCGAGATTATAAAACAACATTATGCTAAAATGACCTGTTGACTTTTGAACTTCACTTAATGTTTATAATCCCCCCACAGCGACAATGTCGCTGTGCTTCGGGTTCTTAGGGGCGTTACGCCCCTAAGTGGGGGAGCGGGGGTGAAACCCCCGTTTTTTCGTCTTGTCTATTCCCTTCCTCCTACTCCGGCCAGAGCACATCCACCACATCCCCGACCGAAAGCGCGACATTCGCGGGTTGATCGATCATGCAGTTAAAGCCGGGGAGGTTGGAGAGCACCGACGCGCCATGCCTGCCCGTGTATAGGTGCACGCCGTCGGGGGATATATGCGCGCGCACAAACCGCCTGAGCCCGCTCGGCTTCATTGCCCCTTCCGCGAGTTTCGCACGCCCGCGCCGCCAGATAAACGCGCCGCAGCCCGTCGCTTTCGCGAGCATGGGCCAAAAGAACACGTGAAAATTCACGACCGCCGCAAACGGGCTTCCCGACACGCATAATACAGGCTTACCGTGGTACGATGCCGCCAGCACAGGCGTACCCGGCTTCATGCGCACGCGCGAGAAAATAATCTCTGCGCCCAAAGACTGCAAAGAGGATGCCACAATATCCCGCCTGCCCACGGATACCCCGCCGGTCGTGATGAGGATATCCGCCTTTTCAACGCACTCACGCACCAACGCCTCGAACCGCTCCGGGTCGTCCGGGCAGTTCTGAAACAAGGTCAGCTCCGCGCCCGCCGACTTGAGACAGGCGGCAAGCACATAACTGTTGCTGTCGTAGACCTGGGCGGGCTGAAGTTCTTCGCCGGGCCGCGCAAGCTCGCTGCCCGTGGCGATGAGCGCGACGCGCGGCGGACGCAGCACCGATACGCGCGTGAAACCCATGCTGGCGAGTACGCCGATATGCTCCGGCGTAAGGCGCGTGCGGCGCGGGATCACCAGCTCCCCGCGCCGGATATCCTCCTCGGCGGGAATGTAATTTTCCCACTGCAACAGGGCTTTGTAGAGGGCGACGGTAGTCTCGCCGCGGTCGGTATCCTCCTGCTTGATGATACAGTCATAACCTGCGGGGATGGCCCCGCCCGTCATTATGCGCGCGGCGGTAAAGGGCGCGCAATCGCAGGGTCGGGAGTCGCCCGCGTCCAACTCGCAGACAACGCGCAGGGATACGGGGTGTTCGCGAGTCGCGCCAAAGCTGTCCGCGTACCTTAGCGCATAGCCGTCCATGGCGGCCTTGGGGAAGCGCGGCACGCCGATGGGGGAAACTGCATCCTCGGCAAGCACGCGGCCTATGCAATCCAGCAGGGGGACTTGCTCGGTCTGCGTCAGCTCGGGCGTGGCGGCGGTGAGCAGGGCTATGGCTTGTTCTACTTCGATCATGAGGGCCTCCGGCGCGGCTGGCGCGCCGCGCAGTGAATAATTAATAATGAATAATGAATAATTGCGGTGGAAATTCCCTAAAGGGAATTTCTTCTATTATCGTCTGTTTCGGCTAACGAAACAATCCCCACAAGCTAAGAATGCCGCCAGAAGCGGCATTCTAAACTATGGAGAATTCTCCCGGTTGAGATCGAAATACATACTCCCCGGGAACGCCCTACAATAGGGCGTTTTCGATGTTGGGATTCCAAAGGCGACGGCCCGCAGGCCTAGCATCCGGGGCGTCTCCCGCCTCGGATGATCCAACATCTTTGGTGGGGTGCAGGGGTGAAACCCCTGCAAAAAGTCAATGTTAGTTTGCCTGCGCGGCGGGTTTAATCTGGATAGCGCAAACCTTATATTCAGGTATGCGCGCGATATCGTCCACCACGAAATTGGTGACTTCGTTGGCGTTGCCGTCCTGGAAGTGGAACGTCATGAACGTTTCGCCGGGCAGCAGCTTATCGCCCACCACCGCCATGGTGTTGATCTTGCCGCGGCGGGAGGAAACCGTCACCATATCCCCGTCGCGCACGCCCATCGCCGCCGCGTCTTCTTCGTTCATCTCGATATACGAGCGGTCGCGGATGGCGTTGAGCCCTTCGGTGCGGCCCGTCATGGCGCGGGTGTTGTAGTGGTAGAGCATGCGCCCCGTCACCAGCACGAAGGGATAGTCCGCATCGGGCAGCTCGGCGGAGGGCTTGTATACGGCGGGGTAGAACAGTCCGAGGCCGCGCGCGAACGTATCCTTATGCAATATGCAGGTGCCGCTGTGATCCTTGTTCAGGCAGGGCCACTGCAGGGTCTCGCCCGCGTCCAGCCGCGCGTGGCTGATGCCCGCGAACGACGGCGTGACGGAGGCGATTTCATCCATAATGCCCGCCGAGTCCTTTGCCTCGCAGGCGTAGCCCATGCGGTTCATGACCTCGTAGAATACATCGGTGTCCAGGCGCATGTCGCCTTCCAACTGTACGGCGGTGCGCACGCGCTGCACCCTGCGCTCGGTATTGGTGAACGTGCCTTCCTTTTCGGCATAGCTCATGCCGGGCAGCACGACGTCCGCGAACTTGGCGGTTTCGGTCAGGAACAGTTCCTGCACCACGAGGAAATCGAGGTTTTCAAGCGCTTTTCTGACATGGCCGGTATCCGGGTCCGTCACCATGGGGTCTTCGCCGAATATGTACAGGCCCTTGAGCTCGCCCTTCGCCGCCGCGGGCAGCGCCTGCGTGGAGGTAAGGCCCGCCTTGTCGCTGAGCTTCACGCCCCAGGCTTTCTCAAACTTCTCGTGCACTTCGGGGCGGAACACCTTCTGGTAGCCCGGGTAATCGGTGGGCATGCAGCCCATGTCGCACGCGCCCTGCACGTTGTTCTGGCCGCGCAGGGGGTTGATGCCGCAGCCCGGTTTGCCGATTTTGCCCACGGCCATGGCGACGTTGGACAGGCTCATGACGCCCTCGGTGCCGGTGGAGTGCTCCGTCACGCCCAGGCAGTAGATGATGGGCGCTTTTTTCGCCGTGGCGTACATCCTCGCCGCACGTATGAGATCCTGTGCGTCGATATGGCAGATTTCGGCCACACGCTCCGGCGTGTAGTCCTCCACGATCTTCGCGAGTTCCTCGAAGCCCTCGGTGCGGGTTTTGATGTACTCCATATCCGCAAGGCCTTCTTTGAGGATGACGTGCAGCATGCCGTTGGCGAACGCGACGTTGGTGCCCGGCTTTATGGGCAGGTGGATGGTGGCGTTCTTCGCTAGGTCGATTTTGCGCGGGTCGACCACGATGATCTTGGCGCCGCGCTGGATCGCCTGGCGGATCTGCGCGCCCACCACGGGGTGCGCTTCGGTCGGGTTGGAGCCGACGAGCAGTATCACGTCCACGTCCCGCGTGATGTCCTTGATGGGGTTGGTCATAGCGCCGGAGCCGAGCGTAATGGCGAGGCCGTGCACGGAAGCGGAGTGGCACACGCGCGCGCAGTTATCCACATTGTTGGTGCCAAACGCCGCGCGCATCATCTTCTGGAACACGTAGTTGTCCTCGTTGGGCGCGCGCGAGCAGGAGAAGCCCGCCACCGCGTCGCTGCCGTGCTCTTTGATGATTCCCTTGAACCGCTCGGCTACGAGGCTTAACGCCTCGTCCCAGCTTGCTTTTTCAAACTTACCGTTGCGCTTGATGAGCGGCGTGGTCAGCCTGTCGCCGGAATGCACG
>JAEWWD010000251.1 GCA_023396535.1 Bacillota bacterium | reverse complement strand
CGGCATTGGCAACGCCACCGCCATGGGTATCTGCCACAGTTTTTCGGGGGATGGCCGCTGCATTTCCCTGCTTAAGGTGCTTATGAGCAACGCTTGCACATATGACTGCGCCTATTGCGTGAACCGCCGGTCCAACGACGTACCCCGCACGACATTTCAGCCGCGGGAACTGGCGGAGCTTACAATTGCGTTCTACCGCCGCAATTACATTGAGGGGCTCTTCCTTAGTTCCGGCGTACTTGGCAATCCGGATCTCACTACCGAACGTATGATCGAGACTCTGCGCATATTGCGCGAAGAATACAAATTCTTCGGGTATATTCACGCCAAGGCCATTCCCGGCGCGGATGACGCCCTGTTGCAGACGTTAGGTACGCTGGCGGACAGATTAAGCGTCAATATCGAGCTGCCCTCGCAAAGCAGCCTGAAACTGCTTGCGCCGGATAAATCCAAGCAATCCATACTGGCTCCCATGGGATATATACGAACGCATATTGAGCAGAATTCCCGGGAATTGGCCGTTTACAAGAGCGCGCCTCGCTTCGCTCCCGCCGGCCAGAGCACACAGATGATCGTAGGGGCAACCGCAGAAAACGACTATCAGATATTGAACCTGACCGAAGGCCTGTATCAGACATACCGCCTCAAGCGTGTGTTCTTTTCCGCCTATGTTCCGGTTGCGGAAAATTCACTGCTTCCTTCGGCAGGCACGAAGCCGCCGCTTTTGCGGGAGCACCGGCTGTACAAGGCGGATTGGTTGCTGCGGTTTTATGGGTTTTCTGCATCCGAACTGCTCGACGAGAGTCATCCTAGTCTGCATCCCCTGTTGGATCCGAAATGCAACTGGGCGGTAAACCATCCCGAGCTGTTCCCGGTGGAAATCAACCGTGCGCCCTACGAACTGCTTCTGCGCGTGCCGGGAATAGGCGTGAGAAGTGCACAGCGCATCGTGACTGCCCGGCGCGCCGGCAGCGTCGACTTCATCGGGCTCAAACGCCTGGGCGTTGTGCTCAAGCGCGCGCAATATTTTATTACATGCAGAGGAAAACGTCCTGAAAATCTGGATATTGCGCAGGATACTCTTCTGTGCTCTCTGCTTTCAAAAGAAGCGCTCAGGGAAGCGGAGCAGGCAAGCGGCATGTCATGCCAATTATCGTTGCTCGAACATCCGGCGCTTGCACGAGAGGAACTATACAAATGCCTGAGCGGACAGCTTTGATCTATTGCTACGACGGCAGCTTTGACGGCCTGCTTTGCTGCGTATTTGAAAGCTACGACCGTAACGAATTGCCGTCGGACGTTTTAACTTCCGACTCCCCCCTGCCATTGCTGCTTCCCGTACGCCGAATTCAAACGGTACCCGACCGCGCCCGGCGTGTGCTTAATTCCATACCTCAAAAAATGGGATGGGACGCGCTGGATTTTCTTAGACGCGCGTTTTTGACTTGCCATCCACGAAAGGATATTCTGATACTGGAATTTCTGCGCATAGGCTACCGCGTTGGCTTTACGGTAATGCGGATGCTGACGGATGAGACGGTGCACGAACTTAACGCCGCCGTATTTCATCTTAACCATGAGGCGCATCTGTATACGGGCTTTGTGCGCTTTTCAGAGTATAACGGGGCGCTCGCCGCCGTAATAGAGCCCAAGAACAATGTGCTTCCCTTGATTGCGCCGCATTTTGTCGAGCGCTTCCCCGAGGAACAGTTCCTGATATATGACAAAACGCATGGATTGGCGCTGGTGTATGCAGACCGCGCGTGGACAATCAGTTCCGTTCAGGAGCTTTCGCTGCCTGCACCTTCTGAGGAAGAAAAAACATACCGCGCATTGTGGCGCATGTTTTATAATACCATTGAGATCAAGGAACGGCATAATCCCCGCTGCCGTGCGGGGCATATGCCAAAGCGATACTGGGGGTGTTTAACAGAATTTCTGCAGGAAGAGGAAATCCCCGCTGAAGGCGGCGCTCAGAAGCTATTATCGGGGCCAAATGAAAAATAGACACGAAAAAGCGCCTGCAGGGATTTTCCTGCAGGCGCTTTTCGTCAAAAGAGTTACCGGCTTTTGCCGAAGTGGAACAGGGCGATGGTACCGGGGCCGGAATGGGCGCCGATGATGGGCCCAATGAAATACACCAAAAAGTTCTTGACGTGCAGGCGCTCTTCCACGAGCTGCCGCACATATTCCGCATCCTCCGGGCTGTCCGCATGGCCGATGAATACGATATCGTTGCGCTCGGGAATATAGTTTTTTTCCATGTGCTCGACCAGGCTTTTCAGCGAGCGCTTACGGCCCTGCACTTTCTCCAGCGGTACAAGCCTGCCTTCGTTGTCCACATGCAGCACGGGCTTAATGCGAAGGGCTGTTCCCAGGAAAGCGGATGTGGAAGAAAGCCGGCCGCCCCGCGCGAGATATGTAAGATCGTCCACAGTAAACCAGTGGCAAAGATTTAAGCGGTTATCCATGACCCACTGCGCGAGGGCGTCGATATCCAATCCTTCTTCTTTTTTCTTGGCGGCGGCGTATACCATCAGCCCCTCGCCAAGGGACGCGCACAGAGAGTCCACCATGAGAATGCGACGTCCCGGGTATTTTACCTCCAGTTCCTGTATGGCGATAACCGCGGATTGCTGAGATCCCGTAAGCGCAGAAGAAAACGCGATGTACAGGATATCCTCGCCCGCCTGCAGGATGGGTTCAAAATGCGAAACAAAGGCAAATACGTTAATCTGTGACGTGGAGGTTGCCGCGCCTTCGCGCATTTGCGCATAGAATGCTTCCGGCTTGAGGAACTTTCCCGTTGGCTCGTAGATAAAAGTCTCATCATTGAGACGGCATTCCATGGGGATGACGGAAAGCCCCATGCTCTCCACCAAATCCTGCGGAAGGTCCGCCGTAGCGTCCGTTACTATTCTATAAGTGCTCATGTCGGGCTTCTCCATTAAAATGATATGGATATTATAACGTAGATCGAGAAATCATGGAAGAGGAAATCAAGAAGCCCCGAAAATCCGTCAATTTATCACAATTTTCAGAGCTATTTTCGTTTTTCGCTTATGTATTCCGCGGCAAGCGTAATGGTTTCCTCTGATAATCTGGCGGCGTGGGTAATCGGTTCACTATACCCGCGCTCCAACAAACGATACGTTTTGAATACGCTTGCCCTCTGCTTTTTGATCATAGCGCTTCCTCCTTGCGTTTGAAGTAGTTTGCGCGTTTGATGAGTTGGCATACAAAAGGCCCCGCTCGCGCGGGGCCAACAAAATTGATGAATTATACGCTTTTTGCGATTAGCCCGCCCAAACGTTCCAGTCCCATAAGAATGCGTTCCGGGGTTGCGGAGGAGAAATTCAGTCGCATAGTGTTCTGGCCCATTGTGGCAGGATCTACAAAGAAGAACTGTCCCGGCACGAAAGCTACCTTCAGTTCCTGGGTCGAGCGCTTGAGTATGGCAGGCATATCCGGTTTCCCGGCCGTCTCTCCCCATACGAACAATCCGCCCTCAGGCTTTGTATACCGAAACGTATCCGGGAAGAATCGCTCCAGGCCTTCCAGCATGGCATTGAGCCGCTCCGTGTAAATGGGCAGTATGCTCTCAAGGTGCCCGCTCAACAGACCATGCCGTAAAAACGAATCCGCAATGGCCTGCGTGAGATTGGAAGTGTGCGTGTCGCTGCTTTGCTTGGCAACCGTCATTTTCCGTATGATCTCTGGGGACGCCACAGCGGCTCCGACGCGAAGGCCGGGGGAAAGGATTTTGCTGAAGCTGTTCAGCAATACCACATTGCCGGATTTGTCAAAAGTCTTGATAGGCGGCACAGGCGTTCCGCGATAACGAAGATCGCAATACGGATCATCCTCGATTACGATAAAGTCGTATTTTTCAGCAAGCTGCGCAATTGCGCGCCTGCGCTCTATGCCGAGCGTTTTTCCCGTGGGATTCTGGAATGTGGGAATCACATAGAACATCTTCGGACGATATTGTTTGACCTTATCTTCCAGTTCATTTAAATCTACGCCTTGGTCATCCATACCCACGGGGACGCAGCGCGCCTGATACGTATTGAACGCCTGCAGCGCGCCCAGAAACGTGGGCGCTTCGACGAGTACGACGTCGCCAGGATCGATGAACACTTTTGTCGTAAGGTCCAGCCCCTGCATGGAACCGGAAAGAGTCAGTACGTTCTCCACGCCGGCCTTAACGCCCTTTGGCCCGGCGATGTACTCCAAATAGGATTCGCGCAGTGGCGCATATCCTTCCGTCGTACCGTACTGCAGTATCCCGGCTCCGTTCTGTTCGAGCACTTCATGAGAAATGCGTTCCACAACGTCTATGGGGAACGATTCTTTCGCCGGATTACCGCCGCCAAACGAAATCATTTCCGGATCAGCCATCATTTTGAATATCTCGCGGATCACGCTTCCGGATACGCCGTCCATCCTGTTTGCGAAATTGGTCATATGTGCTATCTCCTTTTTTTGTATAGAATCGTATTCTTGTATTTCGTTGGCGTTTTCCCTATTTTATCTGTCCGCATGAAAGCTGCAAATGTAATACCTCGTATTCCCTATACAATCGTATCACAAAGGCGGCATTGAATATATCCCTGCCGCAATGATACAATGAATTCAACGAAGATATAATGAAAACAGTATAGAACAAGCAAACTGTTTTCGCAAGCGCAGCGGAGCGGAGGGATTCTCAATGTCGTATCAGGCGCTGTACCGCAAATTCCGGCCACGCCGGTTTTGCGATGTGATAGGGCAGGACCATATCACAACCATACTGAAAAACCAGGTGCGTGCCGGCCAGTTCGCACACGCTTATCTGTTCAGCGGCTCGCGAGGAACCGGCAAAACAAGCGTAGCGAAGATATTTGCGCGCGCCATAAATTGTCTTTCGCCACATGATGGCGAGCCGTGCGGGGTTTGCGAGGCCTGCAGGTATTCTCAGGAAGAAGAAACGGTCGATATCATTGAAATGGACGCCGCGTCCAACACAGGCGTCGACGATATGCGCGCGCTTTTGGAAAAAGCGCGTTTTACGCCGCTGCATCTGAAATATAAGGTATATATTATCGATGAAGTCCATATGCTTTCCACCAGCGCATCCAACGCGCTGTTGAAAACGCTGGAGGAGCCGCCGGCGCATATCGTATTCCTGCTGGCGACAACGGAGCCGCAAAAACTCCTCGCTACGGTCGTTTCACGCTGCCAGCGCTTCGATTTTCACCGCCTGGCCATTCCGGATATCGTGCGTACTATGAAGGATGTGTTCAGGAACGCCGGTGTGCAAATGGACGACGGCGGCCTGCTTGCGATCGCCCGCGCCGCGGACGGCGGTATGCGCGATGCGCTGAGTCTTGCGGATCAATGCCTCGCTTTCTGCGGCGATCATTTGACCGAACAGGATGTGTATGACGTGCTTGGCTATATGCAGGCCGGCTTCCTGTTCGATATGGCGGACGCCCTGCTGCGTTCCGATGCGCCGCGCGCTTTGCGCCTTCTGGATAACGTCGTCAGGGGCGGCCGGGATATCGGCGTGTTCACGCAGGATATCGCGCAGCATGTGCGCGCGCTTCTGCTCGCTAAGACTTGCGGCGATTGTATGGATCTTCTCGACTGTACGCCGGACGCCATGGCGCGATACGTGGAGCAGGCGCAGATTTGTTCGCAGGCGCGGCTATTGAGGACGATGGAACTGCTGACAAAAGTGCAAAGCGATATGAAATGGCTGCGGCAGCCGCGGGCATTGCTGGAAACCATGCTCGTACGCATCTGCCGCCCGGAGGATGAACACAGTCTGCTCGCGCTGGAGGACAGACTGAGCAGACTTGAACAGGCGGCGGAAAACGGCGTTGCATATAAAGCGCCTGAACAGCCTGTCGCCGAGCAGGCCGTAAAAGCCGCGCCGGTTGATGATATTCCGTACGAGGCCCCTCCTTGGGACGATCTTGTTCCGCCGCCTGTGCTTGAGAAGACTCCGTTTCCTGATCCTATAGCGAATTCCCAAAAGCCTCTTCCCGCTTCCCCACCCCCTGAGGCGGACGCTTCCGTACAAAACGATCCGCTGTGGGACAGCATGCTGAAGGCTATGCGGACGCAAAACATGGCGGTTTACGTACTGGCGAATTCCGCACAGCGCGTATTCCGCAGCGGGAATACCCTCACGATCGTATTTGCTCCCAGCAAGGAGCCAAATATGATGGCGCTGCGCGTACCTAAAAACACGGAATATCTGAATAACCTGCTCAATTCCCTGGATGAGTCGCTTCAAATTCATTTTTGCGTGGAAGCGCCCCGTTCCGACGACCCGCAAACGCAGGAGCTATTCCGTTTCTTTGGGGATAAGTTGCACATCGGGAACGGGGATGGCAATTAGCCCCAGCGTTTGCACGGCTTTAGTTTGTTGTGTTATAATAAATTGATATGGCATCCCATGCAGGAGGTAGCTTATGGCAAAAGGCGGTTTCCCGGGAATGGGCGGAATGAACATGCAGCAGATGATGAAGCAGGCGCAAAAAATGCAGCAGGATATGGCGCGCATGCAAGAGGATTTGGGCGCGCGAGAACTGACGGCGCAAGCCGGGGGCGGCGTAGTAAAGGCTACGGTTTATGGGCGTAAAGAGCTGAAATCCGTAGAAATCAATCCCGCCTGCGTCGACCCGGACGATGTTGAAATGTTGCAGGATCTCATCACAGCGGCTGTCAACGAGGCTTTGCGCATGGCGGATGAAATGATGAATGCCGAAATGAGCAAAATCACAGGCGGCATGAACCTCGGTTTTTAAAGCATGCTCCCTGTTATTGAACCCATTGCGCGGCTTACCGCGCAGCTTGCGCGGCTGCCCGGCGTCGGTATGAAAACGGCGCAGCGGCTCGCGTATTATTTATTGGATGTGCCGGAAACCCAGGCGGCGGAGCTTGCGGAGGCCATACTTGCTGCGCGGCAGAGGGTGCATTGCTGCCCTGTCTGCGGCGGCTATACGGATCAGGATGTCTGTGGGCTTTGCTTAGATCCAGCCAGGGATGATGGCGTTCTCTGCGTGGTGCAGGATGCCCGGGATGTCGCGGCGATGGAAAAATCCCGAGAGTTCTCAGGCAGATACCATGTACTCCACGGTATACTTTCGCCTATGGACGGCGTTGGCCCGGAGGACATCCGTATCCGAGAGCTGACCGATCGTGTGGAGGCGGGAGGAATCCGCGAGGTAATACTCGCTACAAATCCTGACGTCGAAGGGGAAGCGACCGCCGCGTATATCGCGCGGCTCCTGAAGGCATATGATGTGCGGGTTACGCGCATTGCACACGGAATACCCATCGGCGGAAATCTGGAGTACACCGACGAGGTGACTCTGGCTAAGGCGTTGTCCGGCAGACGTGAAATGTGAAGTTTTATAGTGCTGGACAATATAGGCAGGTTATCAATGAAAACCTTTTTTATAAAAAAAATTGTGAACTTTACGTGACCTGCAACCAAAATTGCTTTGAATCGTCTATGATGTGAACATACCATGAACGATATTTGGTAAGCTTCGGTTGCTGCCTGCAATAATTGCGAAGGGAGAGATGTCGGTGGCTAAAACGCTTCGGTTTGCCAGTGTGCTGTTATGTTGTCTGTTGTTGCTTAGCGCCTGCGCCTCCCCCGCTACCAAAGTAGTGGTCCCTCAGGAGGAAGAGCGTGTGCTGACAGATGTCCGCACGCAATACCGAAACGCCACCCTAATCATCTCGGGCGTATGTAAAGGCAGCCACATCGACGCGGACGGGGCAACCTGTTACGATCTCAGCGTCACGAGAATTTATGCCGGCGACGCTTCCTTGGGCGACACCATTCACTGTACGACAGGCGAAATGACGGAAGGCGAAAGCTATCTTTTGTTCCTTGGTCAGGATGAAGACGTGCATTTTGCCGAGGATACAACGGGCTATGCACTGCTTTCCTCTTCCCCGCTTCCCATTGTGGACAGCGAAGTAATATGGGATGGAAAGCGTTTATCGCTCGATACGCTGCAACAGGAAATCGATCAGCTTTCCTCCGTTATCAGTGCCCCCGCCGTATACTATTACGATACGCTTTCCGCACTCTCAGAGGCTGCGGATGAAATATTCATCGGTCGTGTGGAATACCTGCCGGGTATGACGAACAAGGCATTTTCCATTCGCAACGGCGGAGCCGTGGAAAAATTACAGTGCAACACATCCTCCGTCGTGATTGAGGCTTACGGCTCGATTAAGGGCTCTTTGGATTATGGACAGCGTATCACGATGATCCACTGCCCTGAACGTGTCAGCGGCATGCTGGATGCCGCCACACTGCAGCATACCGAGATCACCGCGAGTCAGGCTCCACGCCTGCAGGAAGGGAGTGTTTATCTTTTCTTCCTTTGCCATGGGCCGGACGCCAAGCAGAATTACTGGTTCCCGATTAATCCCGTACAGGGGTTTGTGCCTCTTTCCGGTGACATGCTGTTTGTGTGCAACGCCAATAAACCCCTGCTTCCGTTTAACAAATTGTCGCCTCTGGTACAGGTATTGCAATCTTCATTCAATCAATCCGCTCAGAATGCCGAAAGCCCAGCGCTGAATGTGGAAAAATAGATGTAGTTCGGGCACAACTCCGGCCATATCGCCGGAGTTATTTGTTTTACTACGGCTTAATATCCTCTTTCGTATTCTTTGATCAAATAGCATATATATAGAAAATGACGACAAGCATTGCCAGTATGTTTTTGTGGCGGCGCCTTCGAATATGCTATACAATGAAACTGAGATATTAGCATAAAATGAGATTGATAATAACAGGAGCAATATGAAACATCATACCCGGCATAAATGGATCTACAGAATACTTCTGGCACTTGTCGCACCGTTTTTCAAGTGGCGGATGGGATATCGTTGCCTTCCCGCCGGAAAGCTGGAGAAGCCCTATATTGTTCTTGCCAATCATACGACAGATCTTGATCCCGTACTTGTGGGGATGAGCTTTTCGCAGCAAATGTATTTCGTGGCGAGCGAGCACATCTATCGCTGGGGATTCGTTTCCAGACTCCTTTCCTGGTGCTTTGCGCCAATCGCGCGCGCAAAAGGATCTACGGATGCGCGTACGGTCATGGATATACTCAGTCGCCTGCATGCCGGGTACAACGTATGCATATTCGCCGAGGGCAACCGTTCCTTCAATGGATTGACAACAGAGATACTGCCCTCCACCGGCAAGCTTGTGAAGGCGACCGGCGCCATGCTCGTAACATACAAACTGGAAGGCGGCTATTTTACGTCCCCACGCTGGAGCCGGTCGATGCGCCGCGGAAAAATGTTCGGGCATGTAGCGGGCAAATACTCCGCAGCCCAATTGAAGAACATGACAAACGAAGAAGTCAGCGCGTTGATCGAACAGGATCTCTTTGAGGATGCATATGCGAGGCAGCATACAACCCCCGTGCGTTTCCGAGGCAAGCATCTTGCGGAGCATCTGGAAACCGCGTTGTATCTCTGCCCTCGTTGCAAGCGCATAGGCAAGTTGCACAGTGGGAACGACCGTCTCACCTGCAACTGCGGCCTTCGGGCGCAATATTCCGAGTTTGGAGAACTGAGCGGCGAAGGTCTGCCATTTAAAACCGTGACCGAATGGGATCAGTGGCAATCGGTCCAATTGCTCAATATTGCCGACGGCGTCGGCGAAGCCCCCATTTGTTCGGACATTGAGCAAAACCTATATCGTGTACAGGCGGCTACCGGGAGAATATTGCTTGCGAGAGATACGTTGAAGTTGTTTCAGGATCGTCTTGAATGCGGAACCCATGTGTTTCCTATCAGTAAAATATCGAATATGGCGATCTATGGCGCGATGTCGCTCATATTTACAACCACGGACGGCGGATATTTTGAAATCATTTCCGATCATCCGCGAAGCGCCACCAAGTATCTGACATTGTTCCGGGCGTTTAAACAAAAGCTATTGTCATAAAATGCTTGCTTTTGCAGCATGAAGCACGCTCTATTGAAAATTGCTTGATTTTGTGATATGATCTTTCAGGTGGTGCAGTATTCTAGTCAGTCATGCTGATTCCGAAGGCGGGCCTAAAAATCCGTTGAGGGCACATCGATGAAGTTCCTGGTGTTTGCTGCCGACGCCCAGTCGGGGGCGGATGCTGGGAGTTAAGAAGGCTGGGCGATCCACAATGGCATGTGGGCGTTGACCCAACCTTCGTGGAGACCTACCGGGGTGGCTGTTATACAGCTACTCCTTAGGATTAAACCTGTATTGCGGTTAAGACTGTGTACAGTGTAGCCTGCCTTGCGTGGCAGCGGTGGATTCGGGAACACGCTTATGTGCGTTTGGCCAAATGCGCAAGGGCGATTGCCCGCTGAAACCGTTGCTGCAAAAGAGGCTAGGAATCAGCAAAGCTGTCGAGGAAAGCTCCTAGACTGTTTTTTCGAGGCATATTGGGGATTACGGTGTGGCCTAAGTGGCAATCCAGTCCTGTGTATGGTGACATACCGGCTCCGGGCATAAAGGGAAACCGCTCCTATCGGCGACGGGGAGTGAACGGTGGGGAAACCCAACTGGACCTAAGCCGCAAAGTCTACTCAATATGCCACCACCACTTACTCTGATTATTATGCGAAGGCTGAGGTGCGGGCGTGGATTCAGCGCCGTCGAAGCGAAGCAAAAAGCAAAAAAACAAAGAGTTTTGGCCGGTGAAAGTGTTTTTTCTGACATTTGCGCTGGCCATGCTTATCAGCTTTTTTTCTCAAACAACGCTGTTGGGAGTAAGCCTCCCGGTGGCGTTGTTGGTTTTGTTTTGCATTATTTTAGTCGGAATCGTTTCCGACATCGTGGGTATTGCCGTAACTTATGAAAACGTTACAGCCTACACCGCAATGGCGTCAAAAAGGATTCGTGGTGCCCGTCAGGCGATCCGCCTGGTACAATCCGCCGATACGGTATCAAACATCTGTAACGACGTTGTGGGAGACATATGCGGCATCGTATCTGGCGCTATGGGTGCAGCCATCGCCGCGCGGCTCATCGTATCCGCCTCTCAGATTGGGGATCTGCTCTTTGGCATAGGGGTTTCCAGCCTTATCGCGGCTATGACGGTGGGCGGTAAGGCGGTGGGTAAGAAAATTGCGGTTCGTCATAGCCATGAGGTGGTGTTCGCGCTGGGCCGCGTGCTTGCCGTTGCTTCCCCTGACGAAAAAAACGCAAAGAAGGCTAACGGTAGAAAAGGATGAGGCTGGACGTACGGATGTTGGAACTTGGGCTCGCGGTCAGCCGTGAAAAGGCGCGCGCGCTCATCATGGCGGGAAAGGTTTCCGTTGACGGCAAGCTGTCTGACAAGGCCGGTATGCCGGTATCCGAACAGGCTGAGATATGCGTTGCGGACGATCCGGTTCCCTTTGTCAGCCGGGGCGGCTTGAAACTGCAGAAGGCTGTTGAAGCGTTTCAAATTCCTATAGAGGGTCTTGTAGCGGCGGATATCGGCGCATCCACCGGCGGATTTACGGATTGCATGCTACAGCACGGCGCAAAAAAGGTATATGCAGTGGATGTCGGTTACGGCCAGTTGGATTGGCGGCTGCGCAATGACGAGCGCGTGGTCGTGATGGAACGTACCAATGCGCGCAACATGCGGCCGGACTGGTTTGAGGAGCTGCTTGATTTCGCTTCCATTGACGTCGCCTTTATCTCTCTTCGCCTGATACTTCCGCCGCTGAATGCCTGCCTGCGTATCGGTGCGCGGGTGGTTGCGCTTATTAAGCCGCAGTTTGAAGCGGGGCGCTCTGAAGTGGGCAAGCATGGCGTCGTTCGTGACCTGGCGGTACATATATCGGTATGTGCAAACGTATTGGAACAGGCTCGCATTGCGGGATACGACATAAAAGGCCTTTCCTTCTCCCCCATCACCGGTCCAAAGGGTAATATTGAGTTTCTGGCATTACTTGAAAAAAGCGTTTCAAAAGAAGGAACTATTGCGTTTTCAGACGATTATATCAGCAATATTGTCCGTGCTGCACATGAATCTCTCGATCGATGACCGTTGCACCATGATTTTGCTGTAATCTGTTTCCAAATATACCGTCTGGACTCGATATTATACTTGAAATATGGATAACCATGCGGATATAATAATTATGGCGCGTTGTCAAATCATGTGGAAAAACGGAGTATTTTTTGTGGCTGCCAGCATCGTATTTGTTGCTAATTCCGGAAAGGCCGGCGCCGCTTCGGTTTGCAGCGAAGCAATGCGCATTGCCAGTGCAAAGGGGTACCGCTGTTATTCGTTCGATCCCGCCTGTCCCCCTTCGGACGAAATATTAAAAGATACGGTATTTCTCGCCGCAATAGGCGGCGATGGTACCATATTGAAGACCGTGCCCTTCGCGACAGCCCACGACCTTCCCATACTGGGCATCAATCTTGGACGCGTGGGTTTTCTGAGCGA
>JAEWWD010000236.1 GCA_023396535.1 Bacillota bacterium | reverse complement strand
GTGCCACTCATTGCCCCTTAAATGGTTGCTCGTCATCAGCGGATACAGCGAGGAAAGCGGCAGATACGCCACCATGCACAGCGTGGCCGAAAGCGTAATCACGAACAGCCGCCGCATGGAGGCGAGCACGCGCGCGCCTTCTTTCATTTCGCGCCACATGTGCGGCGCTTCCTGTGCCTTGCGTTCCGGGTTGGGGATATGTACGGCCGCGACGGTCAGGCAGGCAACGAGAGCGCCCAGCGTATCCGTGAGCATCACCAGCCACAGCGGCAGCGCCGCGTACAAAAACGCGCCCAGCACCGGCCCCAGCATGAACGAGCCGGACGCCATCATCTGCGATATGCCGTTGGCACGGATGAGCTCTTCTTCCGGCACCAGCATGGGCACCGCCTTCTGCATCGCCGGCATGTGGAACGCGCTGCCCAGGCTCCTTAAAAATATCACCACGTACGCTAACGCATACGACGGCTTGCCGATGAGCAGCAGCAGCGCGAACAGCGCCGCGCACACGCCCATAAACGCGTCCGCAGCGATGATAACGGATTTAAGCTTGAGCCTATCCACCCACACGCCCGCGAACGGGCCTATAAGCAGCATAGGCAAAAAAGCGGCAAGGCCGGAAAGCGACATGACGATTGCCGAGCCGCTCTCCTTCGCAAGCCACCAGATCAAAGCGAACTGTACTGCCGAGCTTCCGATCAGGCTCAGCGCCTGGCCGATGGATACGATTATGAACGCGCGGCCAAGCCGCGCCTTTTTTGGCGTTGTTTGTTCCATATAAGGTTCCGTCCTTTCAAACAGCATGCACAAATCAATCCCGCAGTAAACGGGACACGGCGTTTCTTTTTCAATTACAGACGTATGGTCTTAGAACAGGTAAGACCAGATGCGCCCGCTGTGCATGCGCATGAAAGCACCGCCTTTCTTTTGGCCCCCGAAAAGCCCCATGGGTTTTGTCGGCGGGATTTCTGAAGGTATCGCCGCGTACAGCGTCGACGGATAGTTATTTTATTTAATAGCGGGAGGGCCTCACAGTTCGCAATAGTCGTGCCGCGTCGCAGCATAGCTGCGTCCTTGCACTCCTTTGCTTACTGGTCTTTCGCCTCGCTTCATCCGCCGCAGCGGTGCTCGGCTTCGACTCCCCGCGTCCCCTGGGATACGATTGCTAACTGACACGCCCAGCCTTTGAACGCTTTGTTGTAACAGGCTTAACATGCTCGGGAGGGCAAGCAAGCATCGTATTGCTTAGGAAGGGGGGACTGGGGGAAACGCCAGTTTCCCCCAGTATTAAAATATTATCGTCGGCTCAGTATGAGCCGATACCATTTTAACCCGTGGACGAGCGCGCGGGAATGTCTCTCCGCTATAACCCCATAATACAATACCATACACAACAATATCTTCGCAATCCCGTTGTAACCCGGGCAAAAACATGATAGATTATTGATGCAATATCGGCGGGAGGGGGTTTACAGAGGCATGCCGCAGCAAAAGACCAACGCCATGCGTATGCTGGAACGCGCGGGCGTGCCCTACCGGCCTGTATATTACGAGATCGCGGACGAGGAGTTTTCCGGCCCCGCCGTCTCGGCGCTGACCGGCATTGAACCCGAGCGCAGCTTCAAAACACTGTGCGCGCGCGGCGACAAGCTGGGCGTACTGGTGTTCTTGATCCCCGTGGACAGCGAGCTGGATCTGAAGGCCGCCGCTGTCGCCGCCGGGGATAAGCGCGTGGAGCTGGTGCATGTGAAGGATCTCCCCGCCCTGACGGGGTATGTGCGCGGCGGCGTATCCCCCGTCGGCATGAAAAAAAACTACCCGACTTACTTCGACGAGACCGCACTGCTGTTTGATGAAATCGCCGTCAGCGGCGGCGCGAAGGGCTGCACGTTGCTGGCGGAACCGCAAACGCTCCTTAGCGCGCTCGGCGCGCATACCGCCCCGCTCGCGCGATAGCGCTGTCGCAACAAAATCCGACTTTAATTTGACAGGAGATATACCCCTATGAAAGCCACAAAACGCCTGGTTTCCCTGCTGCTCCTGCTGCTGCTTCTTTCAGTCGCGGCGTCGGGCTGCGTACCTGCCGTGCGCGGCGCTTTGCGCGTAACCGGCGCGCACACCACCGTGAAGGCCGAAGCCGCAACCGCCGAAGACGCGTACGACCTGTACCTGCGCGGGCTCATATTCCTCTCCGGCGACGACGTGACGCTTACCGTAAAGCCCGCGGACGGCCCCGCGCGCGTGGAAGTCGACTGCGCCAAGGCTTTGGTCAGCAAGTACGGGCTTGCCGCCACAATCGAGGGCGGCGAAATCCGTATAGAGGCCGACGCGCTCTACACCCTGCGCACGGATTCCTTCCATGTCACCGTATACGCGCCCTGCAAAAGCGTATATGTGGAGGGCGCGTATGATCTCGATATCGACGCGGCCGGCGTGGACGAGTTCACGCTCAAAATCAGCGGCGCGGCCGAGGGCGGCGTACAGAACATCGACGCCAAGGACGTATCCTGCGATATCGCCGGCGCGGCAAACATATCGCTTGCGGGCGCCGCCGAAACCCTCACCTGCCGCATCAACGGCGCGGGCGAAGTGGACGCCAAGGATCTCACCGCGCACGACGCCACGCTGCAAATTAACGGCGCGGGCGAAATCACCGCCACCGCCACGTTGTCGCTCGACGCTTCCATCAACGGCGCGGGCAAGATCGGCTATTACGGCCGCCCGGCGGATATCCGGCAGCAACTGGCGGGCGCGGGAACAATCGAACCACTGGATTAATGCGGTTTCTTGCGGGGGCTCTGCCCCCGTACCTCCGCCAAAGGGGTGTAACACCCCTTTGGAATCCCTATTTCGCAAACGCATAGCGTTTGCGAGGGAGAATATATTAGGGTATTTAAAAACCGGAGCGTTTCGTCACTCCGGTTTTTTTCTTTTATTTATCCCCAAAGCGACGAAGTCGCTTTGATATGGGTTCCAAGGGCCGTTACGGCCCGTGGTGGGGTGCAGGGATGAAACCCCTGCGAAATCAGCCCGTTAACGCCCACGAAAGTTCTCCCACGATGCAACCAGAGAACCGCCCACAATCAGCGCGCACGCGCCGAGCAGGCTCCATGTGAATGCCGCGCGGCCATAGAGTATCAGCAATACGCTCGATAAAAGCGGCGCGATATAGGAAAGCGCGCCAAGCAGCCGGATATTGCCGTTCTTTACTCCTACGTCCCACGCGAAGAACGCAAGCCCCACCGGCCCCGCGCCCAGCAGCAGCACAGGGATCCATTCCGTCAGGGCCGGGAGCACGGTTTGCTCGAAGAGTAAGTGGCAAATGAGCGACAGCAGCGCCGTCGCGCCGCAGAATGCGCCTACGAGCAGCGTCGGCGCGGCGTTGTACCGGCGCGAATTGACGGAATACAGCGCCCATATCACAGCGCAGGAAAGCGCAAGCGCATAGCCGGGCAGATAAGCGGCGTTCAACCGCAGCGCCCCGCCGCCGAGCAGCAGCACACCCACGCCGAGAAACCCCAGCCCCACGCCGAGCGAGTGAAACCAGCGCAGCCGCTCCCCCGGCAGGAACGCGGAAAACAGAACGATGAGCACCGGCCACAGGTAGTTGATGAGGCTCGCCTCAATGGCGGGCGCGCTTTTGAGCGCCATGAAATACAGCGCGTGATAGCCGAACAGGCCGAGTACGCCGTTGATCCATACGGCGGGCGGCTGCCGCAGGCAGGAAAAGTCGCAGCCCGCCTTCAAGAACGCGGCGGCGCCGATGAAAAACGCCAGAAAGAATGTCATGGCCGTGAGCTGGAACGGCGGGATATCCCCACTGAGCGCAGTCAATAGAGCCAGTGTGGACCACAGCAGGATTGCCGAGAAGCCGGTGAGGGTGGCTGTGCGGTGTATCGTGGAATTGGATGAATTGGATTGGTACATGGTGTCCGCCTTTGAGCATTGTGCGGCAGCCCATACAGGAATATATCTGCCTGTGAAATACCGCCTTTTCCCATTATAGCGCATGCGGTATACTATCGATATACCGGATTCCTTGAACAGAGTTATGCACAAACGCCGCCCTATCCTGTTGATAACGCAATCAAAAAGCCGAATACCACATACCGCAACGGAAAACCGCCATCCTATAAAAAAAGAAAAGAGGGAGAAGCATATGAAATTCGTATGGAGTACGCTGTATGTAAAAGACCTGGAGCAATCGCTCAAATTCTACGAGGAAATCGTGGGGCTCTCTATATCACGCCGCTTCCCGGCGGGGCCGGGCCGAGAGATCGTTTTCCTGGGCGACGGGGAAACACAGATTGAGCTGATACAGGATCAAAAGCGCATGATGAACATTCAGGCGTCGGGCGATTTTTCATGGGGCTTCCTTACGGAGAATCTCGAAGCGACGTACGATCTGTGCAAGGAGAAGGGCGTCCCCATTTACAGCGAAATCGAGTCGCCCAACCCGCATGTGAGGTTTTTCATGGCGCTTGACCCGAACGGGCTCAAGGTGCAGTTTGCCGAGCAGAAGTAAGGATACCGCAAGAAGGAGGGCGCATATGAAATTCGTATGGAGTACGCTATACGTAAAGGATATGGAGCAATCGCTCAAATTCTATGAGGAGATCGTGGGGCTCTCTATATCGCGCCGCTTCCCGGCGGGGCCGGGCCGCGAAATCGTATTCCTGGGCGGCGGGGAAACACAGATTGAGCTGATTCAGGATGAGAAGCGCATGATGAACATTCAGGCGACCGGCGATTTTTCGTGGGGCTTCCTGTGCGACGATCTCGACGCGGTATATGCCCTGTGCAAGGAAAAGGGCGTTCCCATTTACACCGAAATCGTATCGCCGGAGCCGAATATGCGCTTCTTCTACGCGCTGGACCCAAACGGGCTGAAGGTGGAGTTTGTAGAAGAAAAGTAGTCCGCGCTCATAATCGAATACTCAGGCACCGG
>JAEWWD010000228.1 GCA_023396535.1 Bacillota bacterium | reverse complement strand
CCGGCGTTCGTTCAAACGGCATCAGTTTTACCAAAGTGCGCAAGCCTGTGGAATTTGAGCCCGGAAATCCCGCGAAAAATGCAAGACTGATATTTACGCTTGCCGCGAACAATGTCGACGAACACATCGAAAGCATGAAACGGCTGAGTGAAATGCTGCTGGACCAGGAGATATACCTTGGACTGCAGGAGGCGGACGATCTGAACGACATCAGGCGTCTGGCAGAACGCACAGGCTCATAAGGCCGTAAACTGCAGAATCCCGCTCAGATAGCCACAGCTCCGTTCCCCCGGCAGCGCCGGGGGAGCATTTGTTTAATTGAAAGCCTCCGTGCGCGCGAGTTTATATGTGTATTTGTTGTGTGATCGCATAGGCGAGATCATCCGCGATGCGCAACGCCTGATCCACTATCCTGTCATATTGTTCAACGCCCTTGTCGTAATCGCGCGAATAGATCATAAAGGCTTCCTCCAGCACCAGGGACAGCAGCTCGTAAAGCGACACCTGCAACTCCGTTTGATCAATATTGCTGTTCACGGAACCAAGCAGGCGCACGATCTCATCCAGATCCGCATACAGGTCGGGATTGAGCCTGTTGGCCGCGTCCATATCCCCGCGGAACAGCAATTCGCTCATATCGGACAGATTCTGGTAGAAATTGGTAATATGGCTTTCCAACTGCTGCGCCACGTCATCCCCATACATCACGCGATATATTTCCGCGAATTCCTTCGCGTTTTTGATGAGCCGGTTCTCCACGGCCCCCTTGTTATCCAGATCAAACATGACGCTGAGAAACAGCGCTCTGATCCAATGCACCGCATCCGTCCAATACCGCCGCAACACATTGGAAAGCTCGACCTGATTCAGAATAAATCCGATCCTGCTGGCCCGTCCCCTATTGATAGCCATTGCCATCCGCCCTCCCCCGCAGTTCTTACGCTATACTATGTTTTGCCGCCTGCAATTCAGACCGGCCAGGATTTCGGTTCCTGTTTCGGCGTATACTATCCGCCGTCCTCTCCTCTGCGGCCCCGCAATATGCAGACGCAACGACCGCCTCCACGGACCGTGGAGGCGACATTTTGTATATATGCGCCGCAAAACTGTTCAGGAGTTGCCAAATTGAATCTGGCGGGTGAGCTGGTATGCCATTTCCTCGGCGATTTTCGCCGCGAGGTTTACAATTTTGTCGGATTGCTGCACGCTTTCCTCGTATTCATCCGCATATATCATGACGGCTTCTTCCAGGGCTAAATAGAGCAGCTCGTAAAGCCACTTTCTGAGGCCTTCCTCATCCAGGTTCCTGTTGATGGATTTGAGCAGAACAACCATATCGTCAAGTCCGCTGTACAGCGCATCATTCAGACGAGCGGCCGTTTCAGTATCGCGCCGATAGAGGGCCTCGCTCATCTGAAACAGATCTTCATAGAGATCCGTTATGATCTTCTCATATTTCCGCCCGGTTTCATCCCCGTAATAGGTGCGGATAATCTCCGCGAAATCCTCCGCATTTCGCATCAGCCGGCTTCGGATAGGCTCCCGGTTATTCAGCCCGTACATGGTACTGATGTACAGCGCCCTGATCCAATGCGCGAAATCCGTCCAGTATCGGAGCAGCTTATTGGCAATTTCCTGCTGATTCAGAATAAACCCCAATTGGGCGCGTTCCGGTTCCATCGCCATACAGACTGCTCCTTTCCTTATATCCTACGCTATACTATGAATCCCCGCGCGCTGAAAAGTACTGGAAATCGGCATCCGAGCCTTCCGCATCGAACAATGTTTCCATATCCCTGTCCGGCCTGTATGATATAATAGTACAAACAACCGCGTAACGCACCGGAAGGATTTGCTGCTATGAAGCGCGCGATTTTCATCGATACCCCCTTCGGGCAAATCGGCGTCGCCGAAGAAAGCGACGCCGTCACCAACGTATTTTTCGGGGATACCGTCAAACCGGCAAATTACACCGTGTGTGGAACGCCCCTGCTTGACGAAGCAGTTGGCCAACTCGGTGAGTACTTCAAAGGGCAGCGCCGGTCGTTCACTGTTCCGCTCGCGCCGGAGGGAACGGCTTTCGAGCTTTCGGTATGGCGCGCGCTGCAAGATATCCCTTACGCGGAGACACGATCCTATCAGCAGATCGCGCAGGCGCTCGGCAAGCCGAACGCCTGCCGCGCCGTAGGGAGCGCCAACGCGCGCAACCCCATATCTCTGTTCATACCCTGTCATCGCGTCATAGGCGCGGACAAGCGCCTGACTGGCTATGCGGGCGGCCTCGCCATGAAAGAAGGCCTGCTTCTTCTGGAGGGCGCGGTATGGCGATGATATTCCCTTATGGAGAGACGGAGATCCTTTATCTGAAAGCGCACGATAAGCGGCTGGGCGAAGCCATAGACCGCATAGGGCCGCTGCAGCGCCCCGTAAACCCGGATTTGTTCGAGTCCCTCATACACTCCATCATCAGCCAGCAGATCGCGGGCAAAGCGCTCCAGACCATCTGGGGCCGCATGAAAGCCGCTGTGCCCGCCGTAACGCCGGAGGCTGTGAAGACGCTTCCCCTCGAAGAACTATGCGCGTTCGGCCTGCCCATGCGCAAGGCGGAATACATCCGCTCCGCCGCAGAAAACGTGCTGGACGGTACGCTGGATTTGAACGCGCTTCGCGAACTGCCGGACGCGGAGGTCTGCCGCAGGCTGTCCGAGCTTCGGGGAATCGGCGTATGGACGGCCGAAATGCTGATGATATTCTCCATGCTGCGGCCCGACGTGCTCAGCTATGGCGATCTCGCCATACACCGCGGCATGCGCATGCTGTACCACCACCGCAATATCGACAGGAAGCTGTTTGAGCGGTACCGCAAACGCTACTCGCCCTACGCCTCCGTCGCCAGCCTGTACCTGTGGGCCATCGCCGGCGGCGCTATCGAGGGTATGCGGGATTACGCGCCCGCGTCCGCGAAGAAACCGACCGGTACAAAATAACAACGAGGGCATGGAATAATGTATCGCCGCCTACGGCGGCGACGAAAGGTTTTTTTATTTAATAGCGGGAGGGCTCCGCCCCCCGCTCCCCCTGGCGGGAACCTTGAACAGCGTGCTAGAGGGGGTGGGGAACGTAAGTTCCCCAAGTTGCAAATCTTCCATCGGCTCAGCATAGGCCGATACATTAAGAATTATACCTTTAACTATAGCTAAAAGTTTTCTGAAACTCCCCGGTACAGCCGGGGGGTTCATAGACAAAGAGGTCCTCCTTGTCTTGCAGACAGGAGGACCTTTTTAAATTACTTATGCGGGGCTTTACTTATTCTCAGGCTGATCCGGCCTGCGCTCCGGCTGCGGCTGCTGACCGTACAGGGAAGGCTGCGGGGCGTACGGATTGCTGGCCATTGCTTCCCTCTTCTTGCGGCGGCGTCTGCGCACGATCACGACGATGACGATCACGATCACCGCGATGACGAGCAGCGCCGGAGACGCTACGATTAGGAACACCACCAGATTCTCAAAGAACACGGCCATGCCGCTGAGCGTATTTTTCAGGCCTTCGCTGACACGGGTGCCGAAATCGTCGTTGCTGGCGACGGCCACAGCCGGCGGTATCTCATTAAGCTCTATGGTGACGCTGGCGAAAGCCACCAGGTCGTCCCAGCGCCGAAGCTGCGTGGTCAGGCTTTCGATTTCATAGGTAAGGCGGAAAAGCTCCTGCTCCACGAGTATCCTGTCTTCCAGCGGGGTAGCGGGGTTATCCAGCAGCGCTTTGATATGGTCGCGCTGGGTCTGATAGATTTCGAGCCTTGACTGCGTATCGAAATAATTCGCGGTGATATCCTCACCGCCGCTGTTTTCATAGATAACGGTGGCGATGGCGCGGGTATCGGACAGGAACTCTTCCATGCGCTCCTGCGGAATACGCATCGAAAGGCTGGCGCGCCGGCCGGAATCGTTGTAGCTTTCCGGCTTTTTGCCGCTGACGTAGGAAGTCGCCACATAACCGCCCATGTCCGCCGTTTTCTGCTTGACATGCGCGAGCACGGTGTCGAACTCGCGGGTCTCAAAGCCCATGCTGGCGGTTTTGATGATCTTGTGGCCGCCGTAATCCGGAGAGGTCTCCCCTTCCTGGGCCTCCGAGCCGTTGAGCCAGCCGCCGCCCTTGGCTGCGTCCTGGACGGCACTGCCCGAAGTCCCGTTGTCGGCGGCGGGCATTTCCGCAGGCATCTCCGGCATGGGGGCGGCGGGCGCGGCAGGCGCGGAGGTAGCGCTGGGCGCTCTCGAAGCGGCGCATCCCGCGACCACCGACAAAAGCAGCAGCGCGCCAAGAATAATCGCGATCCATTTCTTTTTCATTGTATCTCCTCCCATCCACTGATATGGTTCCATTTGGTTCGTTCCTCGCAATAGATACGCAGCAGGCGCGGCGCAGGTTGCATAACGGCCGATTTTAGTGGAAAGTTGCAGGCAGATCAGGAAGGATATCCCACGCTTATATTTGCGTAAAGGAATGCGCGCCGCCCGATAGGGGCGGCGCGCATGAAATACAGGGTGATTAGCCGATCGCCTTGAGGAAGAAGTACAGGCGGCTCTGCGCGGTGCTGTTATCGTAGTTGTCGCCGCAGGTATAGAGCGTCATAATGACGTCGTCCGTGCTCACGCTGACGCCCAGATCGATCTCGGAGCGGCTTTTCTGCTTGGCGATCCAATCGGATATTTCCTTCTCCGTCCAGCTTCCGCCGGAAGTACGGAAAGGATGCGTATTGTTCTTGAGGGTGCTCGCGGGTTCGCTGTCCTTGGTTTCGTAGAGCGCCCACACCTCCCACTTGGTGTACTTGCCGAACGTAATGGAGAACGTGCGGTTCGCTTTGGTGGTCAGGGAGGATTTGTTGTCCTGCACCTTATGCAGCTCGTGCAGCATGGTGCCGGACTGGCGGGAGTTATGGCCCGTAATAATGGTGTTGTTGGTGGGCGAACCGTAGAACGAGCAGATGGAGCCGGCCGTGCTGCTCTTCTTGAATATATCGTGATCCAGATAATAGAACTTGCCCGACTTGTCGTAGAGTATCGGGTAGTCGATGTTGGTGTTGGGAACCTTGATCCAGCCGACTACGTCAGGATTGACCTTCTTTGCGTCGGCAAGCGTTTTGGGCATACTGGTCGTCACGGGCGAAGGTGAAACGCCCGGCGATACGGATGCGCCCGGAGACACCGACGCGCCCGGAGACACCGACGTGCCCGGAGATACGGACGCGCCCGGCAACGGGGACGTCCCCGGCGTTACACCGTCTGTGACGGTGGGGATCTGCCCCGGCGTGCCGTTCGGGTCGGTCGTGGCGCCCGGCGTCAGACCGTCGGTACTGGAGGGCGAACCGATATCTATGGAGTCCGCGGGCTTGTTGCTGGAGCAGGCCGCAACCGACAACATCAATACGATCAAGAGCAATACGGAAAGCGCTTTTTTCATTTGTACCCCTTCACTTCCAAATAAATTTGGAAATTCGATCCTGAATAATTGGAAAGCTCGTTCCTTCTAACATACACATCATACCCTAAAGTGCGGCGGGAACAAAGTGAATATTGTGTTAATTCAGATGTCTCATCCCGCTTCAGGGGCGTCCATCCCCTATTTCCGGGGCTTCATGGTGGGGAAGAGCAGCACGTCGCGTATGGAATACGAATCCGTCAGCAGCATGACCAGCCTATCGATGCCCACGCCGATGCCGCCGGTAGGGGGCATGCCGTATTCGAGAGACAGGCAGAAATCCTCGTCTATCATCATGGCCTCGTCGTCGCCCTTTTCCCTCTCGGCAAGCTGCTGCATAAAGCGCCCGCGCTGGTCGATGGGATCGTTGAGTTCGCTGTACGCATTGGCGTATTCGCGCGCGCCTATGAACAGCTCGAACCGCTCCGTAACAAACGGCATGCTGGGCTTGCGCTTGGTAAGCGGCGATACCTCCACGGGATAATCCAGTATGAAGGTGGGCTGTATGAGCTTCTCCTCCACAAACGCCTCGAACGCCTCGTTAAGAAGCTTGCCGCGGCTGATGGTCTTATCCTCAAAGGTAAGGCCCAGGGATTTTGCGAGCGCGCGCGCCTCTTCATCCGTTTCGCAGGCAAAAAAATCCGCGCCCGTATAGAGTTTAACCGCATCGTTCATTGTCAAACGCGCATAGGGGGGCGTGAGGTCGATCTCCGCACCCTGATAGGTGACGCGCGTATGCCCCAGAACCTCATTGGCGCAGTGCGAGATCAAATCCTCGACGAGATCCATCATGCCATGGTAATCCGTATAGGCCTGGTACAGCTCCAGCGTGGTGAACTCCGGATTGTGCTTGATATCCATGCCCTCGTTGCGGAATATGCGGCCTATCTCATACACGCGCTCCATGCCGCCCACGATGCATTCCTTGAGCGGCAGCTCGGTGGCGATGCGCAGGTACAGGTCGATATCCAGCGTGTTGTGGTGCGTGATAAAGGGACGCGCGTTCGCGCCGCCGGGGATGGGGTTAAGAACCGGCGTCTCCACTTCAAGGAAACCCTGCTCGTCCAGCCTGCGCCGTATCGCCGATATGATGCGGCTGCGCTTGACAAACGTATCGCGCACCTCGGGGTTCATGATGAGATCCACATACCGCTGGCGGTAGCGAAGCTCCGAATCCTTGAGGCCGTGGAACTTTTCCGGTAGCGGGCGCAGGGACTTGGACAAAAGCGTAACGGTAGTCGCATGCACCGAAACCTCGCCGGTGCGGGTTTTGAACACAGTCCCCTCGATGCCGAGTATATCGCCGATATCCATCGACTTGAATTCGTCGTAGGACTCTTCGCCTACGTCGTCGCGGCGGACATAGGCCTGTATGGTGCCCTGCCCGTCCAATATATGCGCAAAGCTCGCTTTGCCCATGATGCGCTTGGACATCATGCGCCCCGCGATGCTGACGGTTTTCCCCTCCAGCGCCTCAAACCCATTGAGTACGTCCGCGCTGTGATGGGTTTGACTGAACGTGGTGATGGTAAATGGGTCCCTGCCCGCCTCCTGCAGCGCAGCAAGTTTATCCCGCCTGACCTGAAGCAGCTCGCTCAGCTCCTGCTGGCTCAGCTCGTCCTGCTGCTCGGGGGGGATCGGTGGATTCTGGTTTTCCATAAAGGTTCCTTTCCGGATCTCTTCACCCTGCAAGGCCCGGCCGCGGCCTTTAAGCCGTATGACCAGCCGTACCGGGGGATTACTGCTTCTTGATCTCGAGTATGCGCCAGTGCAGAACGCCGCCGGGGGTCTGTACATCCACGATATCGCCGGTTCTGTGGCCGAGTATGGCCTTGCCGACGGGGGATTCGTTGGAGATTTTTCCGTTTACCGGGTCCGATTCGGCGGAGCCCACGATGTGGAACTCGTGGTCGGAACCGTCCTCCTCGCTGTGCAGCCGGACGATGGCGCCGACGTTCACGGTTTCGGTATCCAGCGCGTCCTCGTCGATGATGATGGCATTGCGCAGCATGTTTTCGAGCTGTATGATATCATACTCGTTTTTCGCCTGCTCGTTTTTCGCCGCGTCATACTCCGCGTTTTCGCTCAGGTCGCCAAAGGATCGCGCGATTTTGATCTGTTCGGCAATTTCCATCCTGCGGATGGTCTTCAGATATTCCAGATGCTCCTCATATTTTGCGATGCCCTCCGGCGTGAGTCTGACCTCTGCCATGCATGTGCCTCCTGCCTTTTATGTGTATAGCCCGCAACCATCCCCGCGCGGGAAATATGCCTAAACTGTATGCAATACAAATCCAGTTATCCAATTATAGAAGCCGTATCTTTGCTTGTCAAGGCTTCAACCCTGCCGAATAAGCTGCGAATGCTGAGGAAATAAGAGGTCCCCGCGCGTATTCGCGGCTAGGCCAACCGTGTGAAAGCTCAGGCGTGCATTTCCATATATTCCCGCAGCAGCGCTTCAAGGCCCTCCATTGTCGCGCAGGCGTTGATCTTTTCGCGAAGCGCGGATGCATGCGGCAGCCCATGCAGATACCAGGCGACATGCTTTCGCATTTCGATCACGCCGTGCCTGCCCTTATATGCGCACTGTATATGCGCATGGCGCAGCGCCATTTCCACGCGCTCCCGCGCGGAGGGCTTTTCTGCGCTCCCGCCCGAAAGTACAGCTTTGATCTCGCGGAATATCCAGGGATTCCCCTGCGCGCCGCGAGCGACCATCACGCCGTCGCAGCCGGTATACGCAAGAAGCGCCAGCGCGTCCGCGGCTGAATTCACATCCCCGTTCCCCAATACCGGAATGGTCAGGGCGGCCTTAACCTCGCCTATGATGTCCCAATCCGCCCGTCCGCTATACCCCTGCTCGCGCGTACGCCCGTGCACCGTTACGGCGGCGGCGCCGCTATCCTCGGCCATACGGCCGAATTCCACAGCGTTTACGCTGGCGTCGTCCCATCCTTTTCGGAATTTGACGGTAACGGGCAGCATCACTGCGCGGGATACGCTTTCTATGATGCGGGACGCAAGAGGTATATCGCGCATGAGGGCGCTGCCCTCGCCGTTTCCTACGATTTTATGGGCGGGACAGCCCATGTTGATGTCTATGAGGAAGATATCGCCCGCATACCTGTCCTCTATCAACCGCGCCATATCGGCAAGTATTTGTGGATCCGATCCGAACAGCTGCGCCGCGCAGGGGCGTTCCACAGGCGACGTTTCAAGAAGCTGCGCCGTGCGCTCGCTGCCGTAGAGAAGCCCTTTCGCGCTGATCATTTCGGTATAGGTCAAATCGCAGCCCATCTCGCGGCATAGCGCGCGAAAGGGCAGATCCGTCACGCCGGCCATGGGCGCGAGCACCACGGGGACGGAAAATTCCACTGCACCCAGCTTCATGCCGTCAGCTCGCGGGCTTCAGCGTCGCCGCGGGGATAGGGGTTCTGTTCGGGTCCGGCGTGCGCCGCGGCTCTTCGCTCGGCCCGGCCTTAAGAAGCTGCATCTGGTAAATATACCAGCGGCCGTTCTTCACCCAGAAGCGCAGCAGATAGCGCCCCGCCTCCCATTCGGGCAGGGGATATACGGCGTCCGCCGGCGCGTCCTCGGGGCGTTTATCGTCGTTGAGCGTGCCGCTCATGCTGGCCATACGCGTCAAAACCGTTACGGTCGCAGTCTGCGACCATGGGAATACGGAGATTCCCTTGACTTCCACGCGGTAATCGAAATCCTTGACGGTATAATCCTCGTATGTGCCGGCCACCAGCGCGGTATCTTCCTCAATAAAACCGGGCGAGAAATATGAGCGCATCTCCTCCACCGGCCCGTCCTGCAGGATACACTGCGCGCGCAGCTGCAGCCCTTCCGTCGCCAGTATGTAAAGATTGGCGGCGCGCATAGCCGTATCAAACGCGGCGTAACACAGCCCTGCAAGCAGGAGTATGAGCAGCACGGTGCGCATGAAAAACCAGATGGCGCGCTTCGCCATCCGCGCGCTGGAAAGCGTCTTCTGTTCCGTTTGCGCCATGCCGTCGCCTCCCTTTCCTCTTAATATCTTCAACATGATACCATAGATTTAAGAACCTGACAAATCCCAGGAAAATGCCGTCATGTAAAGTTTTTGCCCATGACTGATAAAGAGAACGGGCATTCCAAAACGCCCGGCAACATGCCCGGCCCGGAAGAACGTATCAAGAAGAACCTATAAATAAGAAAGCCTCTTTACGCGAAATACTGCCGGGGGTTATAGGGAACGCCGTTAATCAGCAGCTCCAGATACAGATGCGGCATATCCTCTTCATCCTCGGGGGCCGCGAGCACGCCGACGGATTGGCCCGCCGTTACCGCATCCCCCGCTTTAAGCGAACATTCCGCGATCGGCGCGACACGCGTGACGAAGCCGCCGCCATGGTCTATTTCCAATAAAAAGCCGTAGCTGCCGCGCCGCGCCGCATACACGACCGTGCCCGCGGCGGGCGCCGTGACCGTATCGCCGACTTTCGCTGCAATATCCAGCCCGTCATGCATGCTTCCTTTGCGCATACCGAAGTTGGATTGGATTTCGCCCTTTATCGCAAGGGAGAACCCTTCGGGCGCTTTCGGCCCCTTTTCGCCCTCCTCACGGCCCGGTTCACGGTCCGGATGGCCGGAGGTATACGTGCCGACCGCTACGCGCTCCTCAAGCGGCGCGAGGGTCTGTTCCTGCGCGACCATGGGGCAGCCCTGCCGCTCGCCGTTGAGGTATACGGAGCTCGTAATGCTCACGAGCTCTCCCGGACGGCCAAGCTGCAGTATCAGCCGCGCGCCCTTGGGGATGCGCGCGTCCTTGGTTTCTTCCGTGGTAAACGCGACGGGCTCCGCCGTTACGACGCGCGTCTGCGCGCTTACCGGGCACAGCGCCGGGTCCGCCGCAACCGCGGCGCGCGCCTGTTCCAGCGACACGGGTTCTTCGCCGGACTCGGCTTCGCGCAGCGTCATATCCAGCGCGAACGACGCGGATACGAGCGTTTCGCCCTCCGGAATATCCTGCGCCGCGGCCTCTAGCCTTTCGCTGAGCAGGGTCTCCGCCTCCGCACGGCTAGAAAGCGTCAGCACGGGCGCGCCGTCCGCCATCATGGTCACGGCGCCCTCCACAGGGGCGGGCGTGGGCGGCGCTTCCTCCGCCGCAGGCGCGGGCGTGGGCGTAGGGCCCATAAGCAGCGCGGCGGGAACGGCGGGCAGGCGGTGCAGCAGCACGCCCGCCCCGCACAGCAGCGCGACGGCCAGCGCGAACAGCCAGCGATTATCCGGCAGCTTCAGCTTCATGCACGCCCTCCTATTACCAATCTTCTCAAACAGCAAAAGCCCCGCCCAAAAGCGCAGCCTGCTAAAACCCCCGCCCCGGGAGACACGAGGAATTGGACTCCATGTGCTTTCAATCCGATTTGACGATTGGTTGTGCGGCGCAGCCGCACATTCTTCCTTGAGGAATACCCGAATGTGTCATTCGGGTGCCTGCACGTCAAATCGGTGGAAAAAATGCCGCCATGAGCGGCATTTAGTATTGGAAGCCTCCGACTGAACGACAAGCCGGAAACCATACGGTCAAAGGCTTCCAATCCGTCATTTTGCGGCGGCATGTACGGCGCAAAATGACACCTTATAGCGTAAGTTGACGCGACAGGCTTCCTGCGAAGCAGGAAACCGAGCGCCAACTTGCGCGGTGAACCTCAAAAAAGTGCCTACGGCACTTTTTTGACAGCGTTAGCTGTTCAGCGACATTTCCAGCGCTTCGTACACCTCTTGCATACCCTCCGCCACGCGGGGGCCAGGGCGGGATACGAGCGAAAGATCGACAGAGTAAACCCTGCCCTCCTGTACGGCGGCAAGATCCTTATAGCCGTCCGCCGCGCACAGTTCGTCCAGATCGATGGTGGAAGGAACCAGCACCACCTGCGGCGCGAGAGCCAGAAGTTCCTCCGTCGTATAGACGGGGTACGCATCGGTCGCCTGCGCCGTTACCGGCGCGCCGCCGGCCATTTGCAGCACGCTGTAGGCAAACGAGCCGGGGCCTGCGGACACGTGGCCGTTCTCGCCATAAGAAAGCGCGAGGTATACGGTAGGCTGCAGATCCAGCTCCGCCGCCTGCGCGCCGACATCACGCACGGCTTCCTGTATGGATTGCACCAGCGGCGCGGCGTCCGCATCCATTACCTGCGCCGTCAGCGCGATGCTGGCGTATAAATCATTATAAGCGGCGGCTTCCGCACAGACCACGCAGAGGCCCTTCGCTTCAAGCGCCTTGATGCCGTCCTCCCCCAGGGTCTGGCTCACGAATACGACGTCCGGCGACAAGGCCGCGATGCCGTCGACATCCGCCGCCTGCAGCTTGGGCAGGGACTGCGCGTCGGCGGGATAATCGCTGCCCTCGTCAACGCCGACGACAGCGCCGCCCTTTTCAAGAGCGAACAGTATTTCCGTGCTGGCGGGGGAAAGCGAAACGACGCGCTGCGGCGTTCCCTTCAATGTAAACTCCCGGCCCAGCATATCCGTCAGCGCAGCCAGAGCGGGCGCGTCTGCCGGCTCCGCCGTTGCGGCGGGGGTTTCCGCCGGCGCGGGCGTAGGGTTCTGTACCTCGGGCGCCTGACAGGCGCAAAGCAGCAGCACGCCTGCCAGCAGTATGTTCAACCATTTGTTCCGCATGATTCGCATGAATACTTACCTCCCTGCCGCAACACCTGAAAACGCGAGGGCGTCTTTACGCCGCGGCCTCATCCCGTAAACCTTGTGATCCGCTGTAAAAGCTTTTTGCACATAAAAAATTGTATCATCTTCCATCCGGGCGCGCAATGCGCGGGTATGGTCTATTCATACAATGTTTACGAGTAGGACGTGTTACAGACAGCGCCTCGGGTCCAGTAAGGAGTAAATTATCGTCCCTTTCGCTTATTTGGGTTCATATACCCTGCGGTATAATTCCCGCCGGGAGAGCTACAATCGCGATTCCAAAAAAAGGCTGAAATCATTGTTACCGTGCGTCCAACCGTTATAATCGGATAAATATCGCAAGCCGTGTCAAGCGGCATAAAATATTCTGTTTCCAAAGGGAAGCACATCACAATACAAAAATATATAGCGGATATTTCTGATTATATAGAAAATAATTCGCAGTTTATTGAATGAAATAGTAAAATATTCTGTATCACACTATAATACAGAAAGCGGGGAATGCCAATGGACGCGGTGGATTTAAAGATACTGCGCGTGCTCAAGAAAAACGCGCGGATTTCCTATCTCAACATCGGAAAGGCGGTCAATCTCTCGACATCCGCAGTGATCGAACGAGTAAAGAGGCTGGAAAAGTCCGGCGCGATCAGCGCGTATACGGCCATCATCAACGGAACGGCATTTGATAAAGAGCTTACCGCACTCATGTTCATCAGCTTGGAATCTCCCCGATTTAACGACGGCTTTCTGAAATTCGTGGAATTGGAGCCGGATATTCTCGAGTGCCATTATCTTACTGGCAACTATGACTACATGCTGAAAATTGTTACCCAGAATCCGTCCACGCTCGAACTGCTGCTGAACAAAATCAAAAGCCAGCCGGGCATTATAAAAACCTACACGAATGTGGTATTAAAGACCATCAAAAACGAGTACTCCATAACGCCGGGAACCTAATGTATTCTGAAATTCTGAAAGGAAGGCTTCTCCTATGAAGATAGGTACGGTAACGGAGATCAAAAAGCATGAATACCGGGTTGGCATGACTCCGGATGCGGCAAAGGCGTACCGCGCGCACGGGCACAGCGTTTATGTACAGACAGGGGCGGGCGAAGGGGCCGGCTTTTCGGACGCCGAGTATCGAAATGCCGGCGCAATTCTGCTGGATACCGCCGCGGACGTGTTCGGCGAATGCGATATGGTCATCAAGGTAAAGGAGCCCTTGCCTCCCGAATACGGGTTGATGCGCAGTGGGCAGATACTCTATACGTATCTGCATCTCGCGGCTTCTGAGGAATTGACGCGGGCGCTTATGAAATCCGGCGTGCGGGCCGTGGCGTATGAAACGATAACGGAACCTTCCGGGAGCCTCCCCTGCCTGAAGCCCATGAGCGAGATCGCCGGGCGGCTCAGCGTGCAGGAAGGCGCAAAGTATTTGGAAAAGCCGTTCGGCGGCCGGGGAATGCTTTTAAGCGGCGTACCCGGCGTGCAGCGCGGCAAAGTCGTCATACTGGGCGGAGGCACGGTTGGAGAGAACGCCTGCCGCATCGCAACGGGCATGGGGGCGGACGTTACGGTGATAGACAAAAGCAACGAACGCCTCACCTATCTGGAGAACGCCTACCGGCATGAGATCACCACTCTCTACAGCACCGACACCGTGATTGAGGAGGCGCTCTCCGCCGCCGATCTTGTCATCGGCGCGGTGCTCATTCCGGGCGCGGCCGCGCCCAAGCTGATACGGCGCGGCTACCTGAAAAACATGAAAAAGGGAGCCGTCATCGTGGACGTCGCGGTGGATCAGGGCGGCTGCGGGGAAACGACGCACCCCACGTACCACGACGACCCGGTGTATATGGTGGACGGCGTCGTACACTATTGCGTGGCGAATATGCCGGGCTCCGTGCCGCGCACTTCCACGCTGGCGCTAAACAACGCCACGCTCCGCTATGGATTGCTGCTGGCGGATGAAGGCGTGGAAAAAGCATGCATGGCGCATCCGGCTTTGGCAAAAGGGCTGAGCACGTTCGACGGCGCCTGCACCTGCCAATGCGTGGCCGATCTGTTCGGCATGGACTATCTGCCGCTGGGTGCGTGAGGACTCCGCCGTCCTTCAAAGAATAACAAGCAGGCGGCCGCCCCATTCCGGATGATCCGGCCTGGGCGGCCGCCTGGCCTATACTATGGTCTTGGTTGATTATTCCGTACCCGCTTTGAGAGCTTCGCTCATAGGAATCCGCGTTACCTTCTTTCTGCACATCCATTTGGCAAACTCATACGTCGCCATCACGATCACAAAACCCAGTATCATATATAGGGCGTTCAGCTTAACCGGCAATACGATCTGCAAGCTTTCGGTCAGGGACCCATAAAACGCCCCCACGGTCCCCAGCAGGGCGGGAATACCCAACAGATAGCCCGCCACAACAATAAGGGTATTGCTGTTCAATATCAGTTTGCCGATTTCCTTCCTCCTGTAGCCGAATATTTTCATCAACGAAATACTTACCCGGCTTTCGTCAACAACCAGACCGGTCACGATATAGATGATGATCAAGCCGACAAGGAAGGCGGCGGCAATCAGAGTGTAAATCATTCCGCCCATTTGATCGAGCAGCAGGCCGAATCCCGTGATGATGGCGTCAATGGATTTCGTGCTCTGAATCTCGCCCGGGGCAAACGTCATCGGTTCGTCGCTCCAAATGCCGATATAAGCGTCCGTGGGCAGCTCAAATTCAGAGTTAAATTGATCGAGCGGCATAAACAGGAATTCCCCCGCATAGGTATCGGCCATTTTTTCAATTACAAATGTATGTTCCTTTCCGTTCTCCGTATCGAACACCGTCACGCTGTCGCCGGCGTTCACGTTCAGTTTTTTCGCAAGCGTAGCCGTAATCGTGATCTGTTCCGGCTTGAACGCTTGCCCGGCGGTATCCTTCAGCCGGATCCTTTCGGTCTCGGGCAAAACTCCGGTAACATAAAAGCTTACGTCCTCATTGTCCGCAAGGCTCACATACGCCGCATTGAACTGTTCGGTTCCCACAGGCGGCGTTCCGGTTCTTTCCGATTTAAAAACGTACTCGTACTCAAGGTTGTATAGCTCCTTTACACCTTCGTTGAGCATATAGTCAACCGAGCTTTTCATCGTCATGCCGTACAATATGAGCATGGTGGCGACGACGACCCCAAACAGCAGGAAGAAGGATCTCGATAAGCTGCGGACCTGCTCCCTGATTTGGAACTTTGCCCTAAAGCGTAAGCGCTCAAGCCGCAGGCTTCGCTCTATGAAGTTCGTATTCTTTTTAATTTCCCCGCCCTTCATGAGGATCGCCGGAGGCGTTTTCAATACCCGGCCGGTAATGCCCCATGTGACGCCGCAAAGAATGACGCCCGGAATAAGAACCGCAAAAACGATCAGCCAGGGGTTGAAAACCGTTTCATAGACCGGCATGGGAAAGGCGGTCAGCATAAAGCCGAACATTGCGCTCTGAAACGACAGCCCCAATATGGCGCCGATCACAGAGCCGGTCACGGACACCAGAAGCGGGAACATCAGATAATGGCGGCGCAGTTCGCGCCTGCGATAGCCTTGCGCGTAAAACGTCCCGATGATGACCGATTCACCCCGGATCATCCGCCACATCAGCATTCCGAGCAAGATACAGGTAAGCGCAAGCATGGCAAGCGGCACGGCCGCGCTCATCGTGGACAATACGCCAACCTCCATGGAAACATAGGAGACGTTGGTTTTCCTTTCGGTGCTCTGCCAGTTCGTTATTTGGACGCCCTCGGACCTGAGCGCGTTTTTTACGGCCGCCTCCTGCGATTTGATATTCTCCCTCCCGTCAAAACGAATGGCGTAAACCTGATTCCGGTCCGGCAGGGTTTCAAAATCCGCTTTCCCAACGATACCCACGCCGAATGTCTTGGGATCGTTCATGAGCTGTTCTTTTGATTTGACGATATAAATATAATTCGGCAAATAAGCGTAGCCGGAAACGACGAACTCTTTGTTCGCGACCCTGATGGCATCGCCGATTTCATAGCCGTTTGTTTTTGCAAACAAGCTGTCCAGCATAATTTCCGAGTAGCCCGGCAGTCTCCCTTCCTGGACGGCGGGAATATTGACCGTTTCCATCATAGCGAATACCCGCAGAGTCTGACCGGGGTCTACTTCGCAGTCCGCCGTGCCGCCGCTCTCCACCGTCGCGGCAAATTGCCGGCTTAGAGCCGCCGCGTCGATCACGGCGTCGGTTGAAAACTCCGCGTCGGACAATACGCTCCGCTCGGAAAATTTCGTGAACGTATGGTTCAGATTGATGGACGTCATATTCACCATGACGAACATCATGCTGCTGATCATGAGCAGAAGTATAGAACCGATGTAACGGGCCTTATGCTCCAGCATGGTCCGTATTGCTTTTTTAAAAAGCGTCATTACCACTCAATCCTTTCCGCCGATACAGGAGCGTCATGCCGGGTCGTTTCCACGATCTCCCCGCCGCGCAGCTTGTAAACCACGTTCGCCATATCGCCGATCGCGGTGTTGTGGGTGATCATCAAAATCGTCGTCCCGAAGTCGCGGTTCACCTTCTGCAAAAGGGAAAGCACGCCGCGGGACGTCTCATAATCCAGCGCGCCGGTCGGCTCGTCGCACAAAAGCAGCTTCGGATTTTTGACAATCGCGCGGGCGATGGCCACGCGCTGCTGCTCTCCTCCGGAAAGCTCCCTTGGGAAGCTGCGCTTTTTGGCTTCAAGGCCAACGGCTTTGAGCACCGTATCCATATCGAGCGGGGCTTTCGATATGTTGGAAACCACCTCGACATTTTCCGTGACCGTAAGATTCGGCACGAGATTATAGAACTGGAATATAAAGCCGACCGAATCCCTGCGGTAATCTGTGAGCTTGTCGTCGTTAAGAGAGGTAAGCTCCAGGCCGTCGACCCGGATACTGCCGCTGTCCGCACGGTCTACGCCGCCGATGATGTTCATCAGCGTCGATTTCCCCGAGCCGGATGGGCCGAGTATGACGCCTGTCCGCCCCTTTTCAAGCGTCATGCCGACCCCTTTCAATACCTCGTTTTTACCTGCGCCCGCGTTATAGCTCTTTTTGATATTCTCAACCGTTATAAACATACTTACCGCCCCATTCCTTGCTTTAATAAAGAAACCATGTTACCCATAAAACGTTCTATATCACGAAACTGTTCTTCCGTAGGCTCGTCCTGAAAGTTCTTGACCATTTCCATAATCTTCATCGTGAATTTTTCCGTTACCCCCTGAAAAAACAGCAAAAGGGTTTTGTCGTCCATGTCCTCCCGGATCGTACCTTTTCTTTTACCGTTTTCGATCAGCCTCAACTCATATTCCTCGCCGATCCGGTATATTTCGCTGTTCGCCTCCTGAGCCAGGCTGCCGAACTTGCCTGATACGATATCCGTTGAAAAAGCGACCAGCAGCGGCTCGTTTTTAATCAATTCATATCGTTCCCGCCCACTGGAAAGAAAGTAATCATAGACGTCCATATCCTTCAATGGGGTTTGCCTGTCGATGACAGTCATGAAATATTCCAGCGCCCATGTGACGGAATATAAAAACAGCTCTTTTTTGTCATCGAAATATTGATAGATGCTGCCTTTGGCGACTCCCGCATTTTGGGCGATCGCCTCTACTTTCGCCTTTTCAAAGCCATGCGCTTGGAATTCTTCAATGGCCGCCCGCATGATTCTTTCCTTTTTATCGTCGTCCAGGCGGTTAAACGTTCTTTTCGGCAATGTATTTCCTCCTCCCATATCACTAAATATGACCCGCAAGTCATATTATATGACTTGCGGGTCATATCGTCAATGGAATTTGTACTTCCAATCTTAGTATTTCCCTTCGATATACCGCTATAATCCCAAAAATGGCAAAAGAATGCCGGATATTATCCGGCATTCCAACATATCGAAAAGAGTCCTGAAAGCAGCTATACCTTTTTCCACTTATTTAAATCAAATGGCGTTCTGTCGTTGGATAACCACGCACGTAGTGCCAATTTCGAATCCGCCTCATGAAAGCCCGTAATTTTTGCCCACTTGCAGAAATTCAGAACTTTCTCTTGGTCACTATGGTATCCTTGACATTGAGAACAATTACCGTGTCTTTCACATTTCTTTCTTGGGCAAATACAACTTTCATTCATTCATTCGTTCCCCACTTAGAACTTCGGTGCTTGGGCTGGCGAAACTCCGGACGGGCAATAGAATACTCGAATATTCGATGACAGGCAGGCCAACAAAACGTCTTTTGTAGTCGTCATGCCAACACGATTTTCAGGCCCTAAGAAAACTCCCTTAGGCGCCGCCGGGGAAACGACCCGAATACGGTTCAGGCTCCTTTTGTTGGCTTCTTGTTCAGTATTGTCCTGGAAATCTGATAATTGCGCATCATCATATACCGGAAGATGTCGAAGCTTCTTCCCGCTTTTCTGGCAATCTGAATATCAAACGATGGAATATACTGTATTGGCTGTTGCCCGATATCATCCGGATCTTCAGGCCTGATTTGATCGTCTTTCATATAAGCCTCCAAAATGATTCTGCTCATATTATATTGCGGCAATATGATTATTACAATGAATTCCCAAGCTCTACGCATGACGCATCATGAAAATGTAAGCCGGTCATTTTTCGTTATTCACACGGCGGCGGGGTTGGATCATTTGCTTATCCGTCCTTCAAATCCCTCCCATTGATCTTACAAGCCTCCATGTATTATTCAAAATGCAACATTATATAATGCTGTAAAACAATAATAAGGAGTTCCGGTATGGTTTATACTCCGGATATTATCGACCTTCCATATAGACTACAAAATGGGGTTAAATATTTTGAGCTTATCGCGGAACCGGTAAAAAGAGAGCTTCTTCCCGGTCTGTTCATAAATGGCTGGGGATATAACGGAAGCATACCGGGGCCGACCATACAGGTTCATACTGATGACTACGTCAATATTCGCGTCATTAACCGTCTCCCACAACCTACAAGCGTTCATTGGCATGGGCTGGATGTACCCAATAGGATGGACGGCGTTCCCGACGTCGAGTTATCACCCAAAATCGAACCCGGCAGGTATTTTGATTACCATTTCAGAATAATCAACCCGCCGGGCACGCATATGTACCATACGCATTTTAATGATTCATTCCAGCAAATGATGGGACTGGGCGGTGCATTCCTCATTTTGAGCCGTAATCCGGATACTTATATACAACGCGATTACTTTCTCATGCTTCAGGAGTTTGCCGTAATCGGCCTTGAGATGGGAGAGATAAAACCGGGTACATACAATCTTGATCCGATGTCACATGACTTCAACTTTTTTACGGTCAATGGACGTTGCTATCCGTTTGCAACCCCTCTTACGGTTAAAGCTGGAGAAAACGTCCGAATAAGACTCGGCAACATCGTTCACGAGGCCCATCCCATGCATATTCATGGACATCAGTTCGCGGTGGCGGCCAGTGACGGAAACCCCATTTTCGGCCCGAACAGGCTTATAAAAAATACGATCAACGTGGCTTCAGGCGAGACGTTTGATATTGAATTCAAGGCAAATAATCCGGGCAACTGGCCTTTTCATTGCCATATTCCGCATCATATGTCGAATAACATGCAAATGGCCATGGGCGGCATGTCCACGGTTATTGAGTACCAGCAATAAAGAAAATACAATATGCTCTTATGTACAGTGGCGAACAAGCGCCGCCCGGCCTTTTGTGCGAGAATCAGCTCGGGTCGACGGGCTTCGTATTCTTGAGCGACATCACGCCGATAATCTCCCCATGCCGCACGATAGCCATTTCGTCGTCTGTCTTTCCGAGCACCGCGACCCAGTTTCCCTTGTTAGCGCGTGCCAAACGCGCGGCATTCTTTGAATCGCCGTTTCTAATATCCGTTTTCTTGAGCATTTCCACCCATTCTATAACGGGGCTTGTTTCATCACATGGGATCAGGTACTTCGCGTAAAGCAGGCCTATACCGTCGCCTGCCTTGATGAATACGATATCTTTAAGCGATGTAAGCACATAGACCGGCTGCCCTTTGGTCAACTGGTAGGTAGCGGGTGTGTTAGGGCTCCTGTTCGGCAGTGCCACAAGACGCGTCTTAGCCTTAACCGTTGCAAAGCTAGTTACAGTTACGTTTTCATCCGGATCAATCAGATATTTGCTTTGCACGTATCCTTTAAACGGGCCAACTGTCACCTGCCAGAAGCCGTCCTTCATGTTGTACGCTGGTATCGCCATGCCTTTGGCTATATAGCCCATCCGGGCAGACTTTGTGCTACGCTCCTCATAAAAGGCAACTTTACGCGAAGCCTGCTTAAGCGCTATGTCATATTGGACTTCATCTTTTGCCGCAGTCTTTTGCGCCGCAAGCGTTCCCGTCGCGCTAAACAACAGACACGCCATCAAAATTACTGCCAGCCATTTCATATTTTTGCGCATATCCATCCTCCTCTTAAATTTTCCGATGCTTTAAATACGGGCGCCGTACGCGTCCGTACTATGTAATCCGGGCAGAGATTCTCCTTCGCGAAAACGATGGATTTGACTGCGAATTTACCATTGTATTCCTTCATTCCCACTCAAAGTAAAACATATTTCATCCGTAAGCGCAAGGCATTTCTTAACGAACCCATACCGTGACGCGCCTCCACACATCACCGCCTAACGCAACACATATTTCGCGCAGCTCCGCATGATGCAAGACCTCTATTGAGACATGGCAATTATTGATATCCACATGCAATATGTTGTTTGCATATCGTTCGTACGTAAAGGTTTCCAAAAAGTTGCCAAAATCAAAATAAATAAACCATGCTACTAAAAGTAAAAGTCCGAAACCCTAGACGGTTTCGGACTTTTTCGTGGTCGGGGCGACTGGATTTGAACCAGCGGCCTTTTGGTCCCGAACCAAACGCGCTACCAAGCTGCGCTACGCCCCGAAATGGAGCCAACGAGGGGACTCGGACCCCTGACCTGCTGATTACGAATCAGCTGCTCTACCGGCTGAGCTACGTTGGCAATGTGTGTTGTCGGCGGCACCCCGACCCAATACATTATAGGGAAGCGCGGCACATTCGTCAAGCCTTTTCTTGCGGGGCGCGCGGGCGGAAACCGTTGGATTCGCCAGTCCCCGTTTATGCCCGCCCTGCGCCGTTATTTGCGCCGCGCGAACGAAGCGGGGCGAATTATGTGTTTACTTTCGACGTTCAGCCCAGTATACTCAATTTATCCGGTCATATGCGTATATGAGTATACTCCTGCGGCAAAGGAACGCACATCGGCTCCGCTGAAACGAGGGTGCATTATGGGTTGGAATTTCGTTCCGGAAATCGTCGCCATCTGTATTCTGACGATTATCCTGATATTCCATCATAAAACAATCTATGTTCGCACGCGCAGGGATACTCTATTTGTCCGCTGTATATGGACCTCCATCACGGCCTCGTTCATCAACACGCTCTCCGTCATCGCCATACTCAATGCGCGCGCGCTGCCGCTGATACTCAATATTATCATCAACGATCTGTTCTTCCTTGTCACGCCTTTTATATTGGTAACGTTCGCGGAATACTGGCTTTACATTATATACGAGGACTCGCCGCAGGCGGCGTATTACCGCTTTGCCCGCATCTATATGTATGTGTTCGCGGGTATTATCGCGCTGATGACGATCGCCAACCATTTCACGCCGCTGCTGTACTTTTTCGATGAGAAGCTGGACTATATACGCGGATCGGCCGAGACGGTGCCCGTATATCTTACGCTGAGCTGCATCGCGGTAGCAACCGTCGCCCTGATACTCGAGCGCAACAATGTACAAAAATCCATACTCGCGGCGCTGACCGCTACGCCGGCGGTCATACTCGCGTTCATACTGCTGCAGCTTCTCATGCCCGGCGTACAATTGCTGGGCACTACACTCACAATGGGAGTGCTGCTGCTTTATTTCAGCTTCCACAGCAACAACATCGCATACGACAAACTGACGGATTGCTTTAACAAGGATTCGTTCTATCTCGCCCTCAGGCGAAACTATCCCAATTTGCCTCCGCACGCGTTTATTATGGTCTCGGTAAGCAATTATTCCGTTATTCGGAACGAATACGGCCAGCAGATGATCGACGAGCTCGTGCGTTCGGTATCCACCTATCTCAGGCAGGTATACGGGCAGGCGCATACCTACCGCATCGGAGAGGATACGTTCGTCTGCGCGCTGACGGACCATGTTGGCATACGCAGCATGGAGGAAACCTATTCCCACCTGAACGCCGACTGGCTGGTGGAGGGCGTACTGTGCAGAGTGGACTGCATGATCGCGTTTTTCGAGGTTCCCGCCGATCAGGTGTATTCGCCGGAAATACTCTCCTATCTGAAATACGCCATATCGAAGGCGACAAATACGGGGAATCGCGGCATTATCCCCTGCGGGGCAGACCTGATCGCCGAGTACAAGACCGAAAAACGCATTGCCGCACAGCTCAAGGAAGCAATCAAGAGCGGCGCGTTCTCACTGTACTTTGAACCTATCTGCAAAATCGGCGGCGATCAGCTTAGTATCGTCGGCGCGGATTGCGGCATTGGCTTTCAATTCGCACAAGGCGAATCCTACACCCATGAGCAGGTATTTACCGTGGCGGAACGGTACAACCTGCTCAGCCCCATCAACGAGCTGCTGCTCCAGCGCGCATGCGCATTCCAGCACCGGCTCAAGGTTCTGGGCCACACCGATATCCTTCTGTTCTGCGAGATCACGCAGACTCAGCTCCGATCCGAAAGTATACTCACGCGCGTTCGCAACATCATAGAGGATGCGAACGCAGACCCGACGCGCATCAAGCTGCAGCTTGGCGGCCAGCCCGTTTCCATAGGCCTGCGCGTGCGAGAGAATCTGGAGCTGCTGCATAGAAACGGCATAGGCGTATGCCTGAAGGATACCGGACGCAGCGGCCTGGACGACCTTCTGACCACGCCCTTCGCGTTTGTCAAGCTGGACGAGGCGGCGCTGTTCGCGATGGGCCTGAGCTCCCGCCTTAACGCATTCTTCCGGCTGGTGCTTTCGTTCTTTTCCCAGTTCGGCACAATCGTCATCGCCCGCAACGTCGTATCGCCGGAGCATGTGCTCTACCTCGAATCCCACGACATCGAATATGTGCAGGGCCCCGGCGTACTGCCGCCCATGCTCGATAAGGATTTTATTGCGCATCTCGACGCCCAGCGCGGCAGATAGCTGAAAAAGCCGCGAAAAACATATGCTGCGGCGCACCCTTTCCAGCCCGTCTAAACGCTTAAACAAAGCTTCCTATGGAGCATGAGAACCCCAGGCTTTCATTCCGATTTGACGGCGTGTACGTCAAATCGGCGGAAAAAATGTCGCCATGAGCGACATTTTAACCTTAAGGAATCCCGCTGACAAAGTCCAAAGGACTTTGTCAGCGGCCATAGAAAAAGAGCCGGTGGTGGACGGCTCTTTTCCTTTTGATTAGGGGGAGGCTCTATGTCTATAATAAGCGGCGTACCGCCAAATAATCGCTCTACGCGCCCAGCATGCTCATAATGGCCTGCTTGGGCTTTACGCCGATGGACTTGCCGACGACCTGCCCGTCTTTGAACACTACGAGGGTTGGAATGCTCATCACGCCAAACTGCGCGGCGAGCTGGGGCTCTTCATCCACATTGACCTTTCCGACCTTTACCACGCCGGCCTGCTCGGTTGCGATCTGCTCCACGATGGGGGCGATCATGCGGCAGGGGCCGCACCAGGAGGCCCAGAAATCGATCAATACGGGTTCGGAAGATTCAAGCACTTCCTGTTTGAAGTTATTTTTCGTAATTGTCACAGCGGACATTGTCGTATCCTCCATTTCGGTTTTCTTATGGGTTAAGTATACCCGAATAAAGCAGGCTTCTCCGTGACTATGTTACAATGTCAAAAAGTGCTGAAGCACTTTTTTGATGTCGGCAAAGCGCCATCCGGCACTTTGCCGAGGTTCACCGCGCAAGTTGACGCTCGGTTTCCTGCTTCGCAGAAAGCCTGTCGCGCCAACATGCGCTCTAAGGTATCATTTTGCGCCGTACATGCCGCCGCAAAATGATAGATTAAAGCCTCCAGTTGTGAAATGCAATCTGTCATTTCTAGCGAGGGCCATTTATATATAAAACGAAATTCCCCTTTCGGGGAATTTCTTCAGCCATTGTTCATTTTACATTTTTCATTGTTCATTTGAAATTGCCGCCGCTTTTCGGCGGCAATTTCACTGCGCCAGCGCGCTCAGACGTTTGCGGGATAGGATCTCTATTTCGCCGCGCGAAAGCCGAACGATTCCTTCGGACTGAAAGTATTTGAGCATGCGCGTCACAACCTCGCGCGCGGTACCCAGATGGTGCGCGATGCGTTCGTGCGTGACCTGCAGCGTATCGCTGCCCTCTATGCCGCTCTCCTCTATCAGGAATGTGGCAAGCCGCGAGTCGAAGCTTTTGAACAAAATCTGATCCATCAGCCACATGACTTCTGAAAAGCGCGAGGCCATCAGCTCGTTGGTATAGTTGGCGACGGCGGCGGAGGTTTTCATGAGCTGCTGGTATACTGAAACGGGCAGCACCCACAGCCGCGTTTCCTTTTCGGCCTCTATCCAGATATCGAACTGTATGCTGTTGAGCATGCAGGAGGCGGAGAACAGGCACATATCCCGCTCGAACAGGCGGTAGAGCGTGACCTCCTTCCCTTCATCCGACAGGATATAGGCCCGAAGCTGGCCGGATTCGATGAGGAACAGGCCCACGCAGTCCGCCGAGCCGTTCTGCAAAATAGCCCCTTCCGGTACGGCGCGCAGGGTCGCGGCGCTCAGGAGCGCCTCCTGCTGCCGGGCATCCAGCTCGCCCCATATAGGGAACAGCGCGGGTACGCCGGATGTGCGCGGCATACGACCCCCTCCTTTCCTGAACGCATCTTGCCTGGTAAAACAGATTTGTAAGCATCGAAACGCCACTTTCATCTTATATGCGGCGGGGGTGGATGTCAATGCACACGGTTTCCATGGTTTTCCTCTTGCGCGTTTGAAAATAGCCCGATAGCATGGAATCGCGCCTGGCTGGCGCAAGGGAGGGAACGAAAATGGAAGAGGCCGTCCTGACAGCGTATACCGAATATACTTATGCACAATTCCGGGATTTCGTAGTATTTTCCATGTTCAAAGGAAAAAACAGCCGTTCTCGTCGCAGAGAGATGCTCGTGCTGTTTCCGCTATTGGTTGTCATGTTACTGGCGTTTGATTTTCCTATCGAGACTACATTGCTTGGCATAATAGTTGCCGTCGTATTTACCGTATTTGTGTTAGTTATGTTCCTTGGGCCGCGCTTTGGCTATAAGCACTCCCAATTAGTATTGCGAGGCGGGGCGGACTATACGTTCCGGGCGGGGGATTTCACCGTGGAGAACAAGCGCAACCCCGTATTCTCCGGCAGAACGGATATGCACTACGCCGCTCTGCATTCCGTATACGAAACGAAGGATATGTTTTATCTGTTTATCACAGCGGGGCAGGCGTATCTCGTAGACAAAGGCGGCCTGCGGGGCGGCGCGCCGGAAGAACTGCGCGAGCGCATCCGCGGCTGCATGCCCAATCCGAAGAAGTACGTAATTTGCGTCTGAATTTTTAAGCCTGACGTTCTGTTTTGGGCAGCGTGAGAGTAAACACGCTGCCCGTTTTGCCGCTCTCTGCGCGCACAGTACCGCCGTGCGCCGTCACTATGGATTTCACGATGGCGAGCCCTATCCCCGCGCCGCCCGTTTTGCGCGCGCGGGATTGATCCGTCCGGTAGAAACGCTCGAATATGAGCTCCAGTTCGTTTTGGGGGATGCCTATGCCGTCGTCGCGTACCTGCAGTATGCCCGCTTGGGGCGTATCCGTCACCGTTACGCGGATATGCCCGTGCTCCGGCGTATATTTGATGGCATTGGACAGCAGGTTGGTTACGACCTGGCGCATTCTGTCCGCATCCGCCTCCACCATGGACGGCTGCCCCTCCACGCGCAACTCCAGCTTCTTTTTGCTCCACTCTATCTCCTGCGCCGCACACACGCTTTTGGCGAGCTCCAGAAGGTCGACGGGCTCCTTGGTCAAGATGGGAAGCTCGCTCTCCAGCCTAGTTAGGCAGGAAAGATCCTCCACCAGCGTATTGAGGCGAAGTATTTCCTCATGGCAGCTCGTAAGGCGCTGCGGCGTCGGCTCCCAGATGCCTTCGAGCATGGCCTCAATGTACGCGCCCACAGTAGCGAGCGGAGTCCTTAGCTCATGCGCCACATCCGCCGTCAGGCGCTTGCGCAGCCGTTCCTGCTCGCTCAGCGCGCCCGCGAGCGAGTTGATGGCGAGGACGAGCTCGTTGAGCTCCAACGTCTTAATTGCGCCCTCAAACCGTATCTCGTAGTTCCCCTGCGCGATTTCCTTCGCGATCGCGGCTGTTTTCGCGATGGGGCGCGATATCATCCGCGCCAGCAGAAACCCCGCAGCTACCGAGCAAACGAGCGCGAACGCACCGATAGAGAGCAGTACGGAATTGAGCGCGCTTTGAAAGCGGTATTCGCTTTCACCATAAAAGTACGGGCCGTAATACGTAACCGAAACGGACCCTACTTTTTCCCCATCGCGCAGAATATCGAAATTGTGCGAGGTGAACCCGCCCGCGCTTTTGATCTGCCGCATGCGGGCCGTAATATCGTCCATAATTTCGGCGCACAGCGTCATATCGTGGTGCTCCGCGTCCCACAGCAGCTTATCCTGCGCGTCGTACACCTTGAGCAGGTATCCGTCATAGAGCGAGTACATGCCGACGGTATGCAGGAAGTCGCCCGTCCAGCCGTGCGTCTTTTCGTCGTACTGACTTTGCAGATCCTGCACGATCTCGCCGCTGCGCGCTATGCCCTGTTCCGTAAAATACGCCGCAAACCGCCTGTTGACGGAAATATTGGCGAGCACGCTGATCAACCCCACGCTCAGCATGGCCACCAGAAGTATGGAAAGCGTCAGTTGTGTTCTCAGGCGCATTCACGCACCTCCAAACTTGTAGCCAAGGCCGTGTATCGTCCGGATATAGACGGGGTTTTTGGGGTCGTCCTCTATTTTCTGCCGCAGGTTTTTGATGTGGCTGTCCACCGCCCTGTCGTACCCGTCGAATTCCTCGCCCAGCGCAAGAGCGATCAGCTCCGCGCGCGTAAATACCTTGCCGGAATACGTGACGAGCGCTGAAAGAATTTTCAGCTCCGTGGGCGTGAGCGTGACCGTCTCGCCGCCTTTTCGTATCGTGTTGGTTTCGAAATCCACCGTGAGATCGCCGCCGTTATAGGAATTTCGCACCGCCAGCGGCACAATATCCCGCTCTGAGCGGCGCAGAACCGCCTCCACGCGCGCGCACAGCTCCTTCAGGCGAAACGGCTTTATGATATAATCGTCCGCGCCCGAGGTCAGGCCATCCAGCACGTCGTTTTCCTCCGCTTTGGCGGTGAGCAGTATGACGGGCGCGCGGGATTTCCTGCGGATGGCGCGCAGCACTTCCTCGCCGGATAAATCTGGCAGCATGAGATCCAGCAGCACCAGCGCGATATTCTCCCTGTCGAACAACTCCAGCGCTTCCCTGCCCGTTTTCGCGCAAAGCGCCGCAAACCCGCGACTTATGAGCAGCGAGCTTACCACATCGAGTATCTTTTCCTCGTCGTCCACGACGAGTATGGTTTTTGTCGTCTGCGCCATACAGTTACCTATACGGGAAGCGGCAGGGACACCCTGCCGCTTCCCATGACCGCCCAACGGGGGCGTTCAGGAGGGGGACTGTTTACCCGACCACATCGTAGCCCTGTTCTTCGATCTCGTTCCTGATCTGCTCCACAGTCGCCTGCGCCGCGTCGTGCTCCACCGTAACGGTTTTCGCTTTGAGGTCCACCGCGACGTCCGAAACGCCGCCCAAAGCGCCGACAGCGCCCTTTACCGCGCGCACGCAGTGTTCGCAGGACATGCCTTCCACCTGTAATACCGTCTTTGTCATGTACGATTCCTCCTTACTGATACGAATGCGTTATCCCTATAATACCAACCGCACGTTATTTCAAATCAAACGGCTTGAGTATTTTATCCACTTCCGTCGGCTTACCGTCCATATCGACCTTAACCTTGGCGAACTTCCAGCCTTCAATAGCGTTCGGATCCACGCCGGCGTTGAGGAACGGCTCGGGGTTGAGAACGAATACGATATCCTTGTCGTTCGCGCTCATATTCTTCGCCCACTCGAACATGTTGCCGTTTTCCAAGGCCACGCCATAATGGTCGAGCTCGGAGTGGTAACCGATGGACGAGCGGTACAACTTGACGATCTGCTCAAAGGAAGCGAGCGGCGTGACTTCCCCGTTGTACTTGAGCTCGTCGGCGCCAAGCTTGGTCCCTACCTTGAGCTTGTTCTCATAATAGGTAACGGTATCCGGCAGCTTTGTAACATCC
>JAEWWD010000225.1 GCA_023396535.1 Bacillota bacterium | reverse complement strand
AGCCTGCGGATAAGCAGCGTCGCGCCCGCAAGCACCGCGCCGGTGCTTCCCGCGGATACCATACAGCCGGCGTCGCCTTCCACCACGCACATAAGCGCCTGCACAAGCGAAGAATCTTTCTTATGCTTAATGGCGACAGTAGGCTGTTCGTGGCTTGTAATAATCTCCGGCGCATGTTTGATGCGTATGCGGTTTGCGTCGTGCGCATGCTCGCTCAGGTATTTTTCTATTACGAGCGCCTCGCCGACCAATATCAGATGCATGTCCTTATTCTGCTCAAGCGCAAGCATGCACCCGTCCAGTATTGCCAGCGGCGCATTATCCCCGCCAAATACGTCTACGGCTATATTCATATGGTTCTCCCTCTACCGATTTCCGCCGGAATATGGCGATTAAAATAGTAAGAAAATAATTCCAAATAGGATAAAAAGGCAGAAAACATCTTCTCTGCCTTTTTTACCGACAATGCCCGAAAAGCGGGCAAGCAAAGCTTGTTGAACGGCAAACCGGAGCACACCGAAGCGTTCCGGCTTTGTGATGCGACGGAATGCGTCAGGCCTGATTCTTCTTTTCTTTTGCATCCATATCGATGACTTGCTTGCCATCGTAATAGCCGCACTTCTTGCATACCCTGTGGGCAAGCTTGAGCTGGTGGCACTGGGGGCATGCCACGATACCGGGCATGGACAGCTTCCAGTGGCTGGACCTGCGGGAATCCCGCCTGGCCTTCGAAGTTTTTCTCTTGGGGACCGCCATGATTACACCTCCTTACCATCGTTCAACAGTTGCCCGAGCGACGCGAGCGGCGGCGTTTCCTTATCCGTTTCCACTCTCTCGCAGGCGCACTGCGCCGTATTCAAATTGCATCCGCAAACTGGGCACAGGCCGCGGCAATCCTCGCTGCAAACGCTTGTAATGGGTATGTGCAGAAAGAGATTGTCCATCACCATCGGCGTGAGATCCAACGTTTCGCCGTCGAAGGTGTAGCTGTCCTCCTCATCGTTCCCCAATGCGCCTTTGACAAAACGCTCCGAAAAAGGTATTATCAGCGTTTCGATGAACGCTTCGTCGCAACGGGCGCAACGCGAGGACAAGGCTGCCTGAAGCCGGCCGCTTATCGTAAAAGCCTTGCCATCATAGGAATACGTAAATTCCATTTGAACAGGCTGGGCAAACACGATCTCTCTGCCGCCAAAGTTCTGCGGCGGAATTTCCTGTGTCAGCGCCGCTGAAAATGTTTCACCCGGCTGTTTCAACGCCGAGGCTACACGCAACTCCATAGGCTTTTCCTCCAAAGTCGACCATCGTTTATTTTATCCATTCCCGCTGTGTTTGTCAACGAAAAAATCCGTTTTCGTCCCGCAAACGCGGGTTGCGCACGCATCCTTCTTGCCACAGATCGCATGAATATGGTATATTGTTATACATCCTCTGAATGAACACATTCAGGATCACGCAGGGATTGATATGCAGCCTTGTGCTGCACGAGCAATCATACGAAACCGGAGGGATTACGGTGGACAATACGGATGCCAAAATACTGGAGATACTCCAGCAGGACGGCCGCATCTCCATGCAAAAGCTGGCGTCATTGATCAATATGAGCGCGCCCTCTGCCATTGAGCGCGTCAAAAAGCTGGAAGAAAGCGGCGCGATACTCGGCTACCGCGCAATCATCAACCCCGAAAGAATCGGCCGCTCCATCAGCGCCCTGGTGCTTGTCTCCGTAACGATGGAGAACCGCGAGAAGTTCCTGCAATACATCGCGCAAAGCCCCAACGTAATGGAATTCATGGAAATCACAGGCCGTTACGGTTACTGCCTGAAAACCGCCTGCAAGGACGCGGACAGCTTTTTGAACATGACCTATGAATTATATTCTCTCGGACTTTCGGAATCTTATGTCATCATGACCCGGCCGATTCGCACATACCCAATACGGCCCATATTGTAGAAGATGGATTAGCTATCCCGTTTCGCGTTCTCCGCGGAAGGGCCGCTGCCGTCTTCATCGTGCGTGTCAGGGCTGATAAATACATTCTTTTGCGCATAATGCGCAAGCGCAATCAGCGCAAGCACCATCGCAATGCTCAGGAGGACAATGTTCCACCGGCCGATCCACGGCCAGAATCTCTTGCACAGGGTGGCTACGACGCCCGCGTTGAAAAAGCCTGTCGTAAGCTTGCCTATCCAATCCGCATGGACCACGACGTCCTTTTTCCACAGCAGAAAGCCGCCGGCAATCATGATAATTTCCTTGCCCGCAACCACGGCGAGCAGCCACAGCGGCACCCAATCCCGGCTATAGAAGCAGCAAAGCGCCGCAATGAGCATGAGCTTGTCCGCCAGCGGGTCAAGCACCTTGCCCAGATCCGTTACCCAATTGTTATGCCTTGCGAGATAGCCGTCCAAAGAATCTGTCAATATGGCAAGTACATATATCCCCAGCGCCGAAAAATATCGGCTGTCCAAAAAAAATAAAATAAAAACGCCGACCATGCCAATACGCAGCGTCGAGAGGATATTGGGTATCTGCCTCATAAGCATCCTGTCATTCCTTTTATCCATGTACTCCATTATAGCGCATTGTTGTTAAATCAGCCACAACCATTATATTATATTCCAATTAATTCGGCCCTGAAAATAAATGCGGGCGGGAGCACTATCCCGCCCGCATTCTCTGTTCAGTTATATGGAGAGATCCTCTACGTACAGAACCGTCACGCCGGACGGCGCTGCCGCAGGCGCCGCCGCCTGCACGGGAGCTGTGGGAGCTGCAGAAACTGCGGCGGGAGCCGCAGGGGCCGCTGCCGGGGCATTCTTCGCAGCCTTGCGCGCTTCAAAGAATTTCAGCGCAACCTGCGGGAAGAGCGCGTAGCTGAGCACATCCTCTTCCTGCTCCATATAGTCCTTGATTTCCTCGCGGTAATTATCGAGCTCCGGTTTGAGCAGGTCCGCGGGGCGGCAGGTGATGACTTCCTCATCACCGATCGCCATTTTACGTACTTCCTCGTTCACCTTGCCGGGCAAGCGGCCGTATTCGCCGCGCAGCAGCGCCTTGGATTCCTTGGTGAACGTCTTATAACGCTCGCCTGAAAGCACATTGAACACCGCCTGAGTACCGACGATCTGGCTGGTGGGCGTAACGAGCGGCGGGTAGCCGAAGTCCTTGCGAACGCGAGGCACTTCCTCAAGCACCTTATAATACTTATCTTCAGCGTTGGCTTGCTTAAGCTGGGAGATCAGGTTGGAGAGCATCCCGCCAGGCACCTGATACAACAGCGTATTGACGTCCACGCTGAGCACCTTGGGATCGAGATCCCCTGCCTTTTTGAGGCGTTCGGCCACGCCGCGGAAATGCTTCGCCGCTTCGATCAGCTTCATCAGATCCAAACCGGTATCGTATTCGGTGCCCTTGAGCGTTGCGACCAGCGGCTCTGTTGCAGGCTGTGACGTACCGTTGCCCAGAGGGGACAGCGCGCAGTCCACTATATCCACGCCCGCCTGTACGGCCATGAGGTATGTCATATCGCCCGTACCTGTGCTGTTATGCGTGTGCAGGTGGATGGGCACGTCAATCTCGCTTTTAAGACGCTTGACCAGCGAATACGCGTCAAAGGGCAGCAGCAAATTGGCCATGTCCTTGATGCAGATGGTATCGGCGCCCATCTGTACGAGCTCCTTGGCCATCTTCACAAAGTAATCTTCGTTGTGGACGGGGCTCATGGTATAGCTGATGGCCGGCTCGCAAATACCGCCGTATTTCTTGGTGTACTTGATGGCGGCTTCGAGATTGCGTATGTCGTTGAGCGCATCGAATATACGCACGACATCAATGCCGTTTTCGATAGCCTTGCGGCAGAACTGCTCCACAACGTCGTCCGCATAGTGCTTGTAACCCAGAATGTTCTGGCCGCGGAACAGCATCTGCAGCTTGGTGTTCGGCAGCGCCTTTTTCAGCTTGCGCAACCTTTCCCAGGGATCCTCATTCAAAAAACGCAGGCAGCTGTCAAATGTAGCGCCGCCCCAGCATTCCAGCGACCAATACCCGACGCTGTCCAGTATTTCACAGGCGGGCAGCATGTCCTCGATACGCATGCGAGTCGCAGCCTGGGACTGATGTGCGTCGCGCAATATGGTATCCGTTATATATAGCTTCTTTGCCAAACTGATTTCCTCCTTCATTCACAATGGAGCGCCCACCCGTATATACGGAGCGCGCCTGCGGTGCGGCCTGGGCAGCGAGCCCTTGCCGCCGCGCTTTTTCAGTCGGCAAATGTTAGCCGATTACGCAAAGCGCAACGCCGGTATTAACGGACGTGCCGGCACAGACGCTCACGCTCGCAATCACGCCGTCCTTGGGGGATACGATTTCGTTCTCCATCTTCATGGCCTCAAGCACCATGAGTACCTGGCCCTTCTTGACGGTGTCGCCCTGCTTAACGCTTACGGAGAGTATGGTGCCGGGCATAGGCGCGCTGATGGTTTCCCCGCAGGCTGCCGAGACGGGAGCGGCGGGAACGGCGGGAGCGGCGACCGGCGCGGCCGGCGCGCTAATAACGGGAGCGGCCGGGGCGACAGGCGCAGCCGCAACCGGAGCGGCGGGGATAGCGCCGTTGATTTCTTCTACCATAACCTCATAGGAAGTGCCGTTGACATTGACGAGATATTTACGCATTATATTGCCTCCTGCTGTAATATTGTTGATCCAGGCGGTTATACCGCTGTATTCGCCTTCGAGTTTAAGAAACCTTACGGATGGAATGAATACGAAGTCCGGTTACATCCGTCCCCATATGTGTCGCGACGGCCGCGGATATCGCAGCGACAAGCAGGGAACGGTTCGTTGCAGCGCCCACAGGGCGAATGGAATGAATGCGCAGCCCCTGCGGTTCCGTACCCATATTCGATGCGATCGCCGCGGCAACGGCAGCCACCAGCTGAGAACGGTTCGCCGCAGCGCCCACCTGGCGTATGGAATGGATGCGCAGCCCCTGCGGTTCCGTACCCATATCCGCTGCGATAGCCGCCGCCACGGCCGCGACGAGCTGGGAACGGCTCATTGCGACGCCCACCGGACGTATAGAGTGGATACGAAGGCCTTGCGGTTCCGTGCCCATATCCGCCGCGATAGCGGCCGCCACGGCCGCCACAAGCTGAGAGCGACTCCTGGCAGCATGCAGCGGACGTATGGAACGAATGCGAAGCCCCTGCGGTTGAGTACCCATATCCGCCGCGATAGCGGCCGCAACGGCTGCAACAAACTGCTGTCTGTTCGGTATATACTGCTGTATGTCATACGCGGTGTCAGACAGATCCCGTCTTGTTTCCAAAGGCCCGCTTCCCGCGTTTCTGCGCCGCTTCTCAATCGCCACAGCGATCATGATCAGCACGCCGATAATGACCGCCAACAGGAGCAATCCACCCGTGGAAATCCCCGATAATCCCATTTCTTCACCTCCTTAAATGAGATAGGTTAAAAGAAATCATTATGTTACCACAAGGATACAAATATAGCTTATAGGATAGGATACTATCGGATTAGCTAAAAATCGCATCCTCCCGCAGTATAATATGTGGCTATTGTAACATTTCTCACGACTGGAATTCAAGCGCATTTTCTAATAAATTACCCATTGAACGCGACAGGCGCGGCGAATTCGCCGCGCCATTGAAAACAGGAGCAAACATGGCATATGTTATAAGATATTGTTATCAGTTGACAAATTATCAAGCCATTCCAGCTCCTGAGCGGTAGCGTAGCGCCACTCTCCCGGATGGAGCCCTTCAATATGCAGCGCGCCAACGCGCTCCCGTTTGAGAAGCAGTGTTTTATGACCTACCGCCTCCAGCATGCGCCTGACCTGCCGGTTTCGCCCCTCCCGAATGGTAATCAGAAAACTGGTTTGACCGGTTTTAGTGGGACGTACGCGCTCCACGCGCGCGGGAGCCGTCATACCGTCAGACAACTCTACTCCGTTCGTCAACCGTGCAGCCTCTGAAGTGGAAAGCACGCCATCGCAGACCACATAATACGTTTTGGGAATTTTGTATCGCGGGTGCGTCATCGCGAGCGCAAGACCCCCGTCGTTCGTCATCACGAGAAGCCCCTCGGAATTGATATCCAGTCTCCCCACATTGTACAGCCGTTCGGGGAAATCCAGGAAGTATGACTGCACGGTTTTTCTGCCCTGCGGATCGCTGCTGGTGGATACTACGCCGCGCGGCTTGTAAAACAGCAGCACAACGCGCCGCTGCGCCCGCTTGAGCAGTTGACCGTCCAACCGCACATCGTCCCTCTCCGGGTCTACTGTACGGCCGATTTCCGCCGTTTCCCCGTTCACGCACACGCGACCCTGCCGGATGTACTCCTCGCACTGCCTGCGAGACGCCACGCCCGCCTCCGCCAGATATTTCTGCAGACGCATGGTATCCCCCTTTTCGCCTCTTATCTCTGGCGGAGGATACAGCGAACGGGTTTTATGCCGTCCACTCGGTCGCCATACGCCACAGATAATACGGATACTCCTTGCGCAGTACGGTTTGGGCCGCTATCAGCGGCGTCGACGCCAACAGACGCCCGTCGCTCCACGCCTGCAAGCTGCCTACAGCCTGCCCCGCGAACACCGGTGCGGGGAGCGTCCACGGGCAATCCACCCTGAGCTCCACGGCGTCATCATTCTCGTCCTCGCGCAATGGAATCAGTATATCCTCTTTTGCGACCATTTCCAAGCCATCCCGCATGCCCTTTTGAATATCCGCGATGCAAACCGTGTCGCCCGCGCTGACAAACTTCTTCCATGTAAAGTTCTTAAACGCATAATCCAGCAGCGAAGTGGATGCGTTCCACATATCCGGGCAGTCCAGCACAATGCCGACGACCATATGCCCGTCACGCTCCGCCGAAAACGCCAGACAGCGGCCGGAATCCTTGGTAAAGCCCGTCTTTATGCCATTGCCGCCTTCATACTGCCAGAGTATTTTATTCTTGTTTTTCAATGTGCGCACAATGTCTCCGGATGTCGTCTTCCAGTATTTTGTGCCTACGATAGTGCGAAAATCCGGATTATGCATGGCTGCACTCGCGATAAGCGCGAGATCGTACGCCGATGTATAGTGTTCGGGATCATGCAGGCCGTTGGGCGTGACAAAATGCGTATTTGCGCAGCCAAGCTGCGCGGCCTTTTCATTCATCATCTGCGCGAATCCTTCCACAGAACCGCCTATATAGATAGCGATGGTAACGGCCGCGTCGTTGCCGGAGGAAAGCATGAGCCCGTACAGCAGATCCTCCATGCGAATTTTTTCGCCGAGATTCAGGTACATGCTCGATCCCTCCGTCCCGTAGGCTTCTTTGGGCACGGTTACAATATCGTCAAGGGAACTGTTTTCCAGCGCCAGCAACGCTGTCATGACTTTGGTTGTACTGGCCATGGGCAGCCGTGCATGCGCGTTATAGGCGCTGAGCACGCGCGTCGTATCAGCGTCCATGATGACCGCGCCGCCCGCCCCAATTTTCAACTGCTCCGCCTCAGATGGGGCCATCGCCCCGGCAGGCAGCCCCGTGCACAGCAGACACAGCGCGCACAGCGCGGCTATGAGCCGTTTCGCTTTCATATTGTTTCCCCGTCATATCCGAAAGCCGCTATTGCGCAGGGCTCTCAGGATTTTCTTTAGGCGTGTTTTCGGCCGTTTGCGCGTGCTGATGCTTGCATTGGCAAGCCTCCTTGACGATGCGATCCAGTTCCCGGACTGTTTCCGGCACCATTTCAATAATGCGGTCCAGCGTGCTGTTATAATGCGCAGGCAGCACGCGCACGACGCCGCCGGTAATGGTAAGAAACGCCATGGGCGTCAGATTCAGGCCCGCCACAGACGTCCCTGCGAAGGGATGGCGGTTCTCTTCCTGCTGTTCGTGATCCTTATCCTTGATTTTCCCGCAGTATTCGCCGCCCCCGGAAAGGAACCCCAGGCAGACCCGCGATACCGGCACGATCACCGTATCCCCGCCGGTCATGACCGGATCGCCTATGATGGTATTGACGTCCACCATCTCCTTGAGCTGTTCCATTGTAGTTTTCATGATGTTTTCGATAGGATGTGCCATACCGCCTTTTGCCCCTTTCTGTTCTTGAGATGCCATATCATGATGGCGCTAATAATATGGATGGGCGGGCATCCGGCTATGCCTTCCAAATTTAGCCGGAGGCAATCCATGGTAAAGGCGGGCGCAATCCGCACCTCCAACGCGGATTGTTTTTTTTCGGCGCAAACATACACCATAGCACTCTGCAGCAGCGCGCATAACGCCCCCGCGAACAGTACCGTCCAGAAAGCGTCGTCGCGGATGCCAAGCTCGCCTGAAATGTGCAGCTTGTCCAGCCGGATGTGGCGCCAGACCTCATTGAGCGGCAGCCCCATGCGCTTGGTGCGCGCCTTCTTTTGCCCCAATCGCCACAGAACGCGAGGCGCTTCTTTTCCGTGAAACAGCCTGATCGTCAGGTATGGCTCCCGCAGCAGAGTAGCCTCCAGACGGTATTGCAGACGAAACAAGCCGCTGAAGAACTGTAATTCAAGGTCTGCCGCAACGGCTTTTGGCGCTTCGAGATTTGCCTTTAGCAAAAGCCGGACAGGATAGCACAGCGCAATCCCGATGGCTGCAAGCAGCAGCAGCGCGACAATCCACAGCGGATGCAAAAGGCGTCACCTCCCTCAGAAGCAAAAAGGGCATGCTTAGCATGCCCTTTGCTCGTTTGCCCTCAGTTAACAAACCTTCTTGAAATTCATGTAACCTGAGGCTTCACATCATTTACAGCGGCGTGTACGATGCAAAATGACACTCTGGAGCGTAAATTAACACGACAGCTTTCCTGCGCAACGGGAAACCGAGTGACAATTTACGCGGCGAGCCTCGCTAAAGCGCTTTTGTACTTTAGCGAAACAAGGGCTTGTTCTAGCATGCCCCAACATTTGCCTGTCTAACTCTTATTTGCGAGAATTGGTATTCCGTTAATATCCGAGCGTGATCGCTTTTTTGAGTACCTTCGCCGCGATAGGCGCGGCCTTGCTGCCGCCGCTGCCGCCCTTTTCAAGCACGACGCAAACCGCAAGCGGATGTTCGTCGTCATCCACAAAGCCCGCAAACCAGGCGTTTGGCGCGGCTTCCCCCGAAGACACCTCCGCTGTGCCCGTTTTCCCGGCAACCGTCGCCCCGGATACCGCCGCGCTTCTGCCCGTTCCGTTTTTTACCGTACCTATCATGAATTCAGTCAACTGCGCGGCTTCCGTAGGCGACATAGCCTTGCGGTACGTCTCGGTCTTCAACTCAAACGTGGAAACGCCCAGCGAATTCGTAATGGATTTGAGCAGCTTGGGCTCCACCATCACGCCGTCGTTTGCGACGCCGGCGGCGATCATGCACATATGCAGGGGCGTCATGAGATCCGTATACTGCCCCACGCCGGACCACGCGAGGTCCACCTCCGTATCCGCCTTATCCAAACTGCTAGCGGCGGTAACGATATCGTCAAACAGGAAGTCGTCCCCCACGCCCAGCTCCTTCGCCACGCGCCTGAGCCTGTCGGTACCAACCTCCATGGCCAACTGTGCGAACACATGGTTGCAGGATTTGGCGAACGCCGTTTTCAGGTCGATTTCGCCGTGGTACTCGTCGTTGTAATCGCGCACGACAAGATATTCCCCGCTCATGCCCGGCTCATTTTCCTCTGAAGCAGCAATATCCTCTTCGGCGGTAATATGCACATTCGGCAAATAGCGGCCGCTTTTCGCATCAAAGCAAAGCGGCCCATCGCAGGTGAATGTGCGTTCCGTTACGCCGGGCAGGTAACGTATGGCCGCGAGCGCCGTTACGATTTTGAATACGGAGCCGGGCGTATAGCGGCCGCTCGTCACGCGGTTCACCATGGCGCTACTGTCCAGATCACGATCGCCGTTGAGATACTCGGCGACGTATTTAGGATCGAACGTGGGCTGGCTGACGCTCGCGAGTATTTCCCCCGTTTTATAATTCATGACGACGACTGCGCCGTGGTAATCGTCCATCGCGTCGTATGCCGTATCGCAAAGCGCAGCGTCTATGGTCAGCGTTACGTCCGACCCATAGCCCGGCTTGCCGGATACCGCTTGCGCGATGCGTTCGAAAATGCTTTGATCAAACCCGAGCAGGTATTTAGAATAGAAATTCTCAGCGCCGAATGTCTGCCCGTAATTATCGCCCACCGAATGCGCGGTAGCGCGGCGTATGGAGCTGTCGTCTATGTATATGCGGTCGCCGTCCGAATCGGTGGTTGCGAGCTTTTTGCCCGTTCTATCCAGTATGTCGCCGGCGATGACCCTGTTTTTCTGGTCGCTCAGCCGGGAATTGTAGGGACTGGAGAACCAGCGCGTACCGTAAGCGCCTATGATGTATACCAGGTAGATACACAGCACCAGAAACAGCGCACAGAATATCACAAGCATGCCTTTGATGTTTTGTCTCGTATTCATGCCGGCATCTCCCTGAGCGCGCGCTCCAGCGTTTCACCGCCCTGTATGGCGACTCCCTCCAATATGCCGAGCAACATCATGCTGGCAATCATGGAACTGCCGCCGTAGCTTACGAACGGCAGCGTGATGCCCGTAAGCGGTATGAGTTTTATGACGCCCGCTATGATGATAAAGCTCTGCAGCGTAATAAGCACCGTGCAGCCGAACGCCACCAGCATGGTAAAACGATCCGGCGCGTTTAAGGCCACCATAGCGCCGCGTATGATAAACACAAGATAGAATGCGATCACGCACACACCCACGATAACGCCGAATTCCTCACAAATGACGGCGAATATATAATCCGTATGATAGGCGGGAATCAGTTTGGGGGAGCCGCGCGTAAGCCCCATGCCCCATAAGCCGCCGCTCGCGATGGCCATAAGCCCCTGCGCGATCTGATAGCCGTTGCCGGAATACGTCGCCCACGGGTTTTTCCAGATTGCAACGCGTACGCGCACATGGTCGAATAAATAATAGCTCGCCACAGCGCCCGTGCCTCCCAATCCAATGCCCAGGGCCGTTAACGCCTTATCGCCCGTCGCCACATAGAACACGATGAGCGCCGTACCCAATATGAGCACCGCCGCGCCAAGGTCCCGCTCCATCACCAGGAGGCCGCCAACGCCCGCCACATACATCAGCAGGGG
>JAEWWD010000216.1 GCA_023396535.1 Bacillota bacterium | reverse complement strand
GCTTTACCGCGTAGACTTCGTTGAGACGCCCCAGGAGGACTCCCCGTACGGCGTACGCAGCTTTTCGGAACACGGAATAATCGGCACTCCGGCCGCACTAGGGAACGCGTTGAGCGCCGCGCTGCATCACGAGATCAACCGGCTGCCGCTCACCCCTGAGACGCTTTGGAAGTCATGTACAGGAGGCGCGGATGATACCGATTGAGTTTATCTACTGTCAGGCGGAAACGCTGCAGGAAGCAGCTCAGATACACGCACAGTTCCTTACCGATGGACTCTCCCCCGTCTATTACGGCGGCGGCAGCGAAATCATCACAATGGTCCGCGCAGGCGGCATATCGCCGGGCGCGGTTATCGATATTAAGCGAATTGCCGAATGCAATGTTCTGGAATCGGACAGCGGCGATCTTATCATCGGTGCGGCAAACTCGCTTTCACGCATCAAGGAAAGCAAATACTTTCCGCTGCTCGGGTCGGCGTGCGGCCGCATTGCCGACCATACCAATCAATGCCGCATTACGTTGGGCGGAAACCTTTGCGGCACCATACGTTACCGGGAAACAAGTCTGCCGCTCATGCTTAGTGAGGCGGAACTCGTTCTCTTCGGGCCCGGCGGCAAACGCATAGTACCCTTTCTGGAAGCGTTCGACCGCCGCCTGAGACTGGAAGACAGTGAATTTGTATCTCAGATTCGCATACCCGGCTGGGCGCTGCAGGCGAAGTGGGCGCATGTAAAAAAAACAGCGCGGGAAAAGATAGACTATCCGCTTATAAATGTAAGCGCATTGGTTAATGAGGGACGCCTGCGGGCGGCGTTTTCCGGCATATGCTCCTTTCCGTTCCGCAGCGAGGAGATTGATCATGTAATCAACGATCACAGCGCTTCCGTGCAGTCTAGAGCAAAAGCGATAATCGGCCTGCTGCCTGAAAATGCATGGACCAATTCCGAGGCCTCCGGCGAATATCGCTTGTTCGTGCTGAAAAATACAGTGCATCGCCTTCTGGCGGATTGGGAAAATGGGGACATACTTTAATAAAATTTTATCGCTGAGTCAAAGGCTGAATATCAAAGAAAAGGTAAAATTCCATGATCAAGTATGAAGGAAAAACTGCCGTGGATCTGTATGTAAACGGAGAAAGACGCAGCGTGCTTGCACGTCCCTCCGACCTGCTGCTGGATGTGCTGCGGGATCAATTGGGCCTCACCGGGGCAAAGCCCGGCTGCCTGAACGGGGATTGCGGCGCATGCACGGTGATCATGGACGGCGTGCCGGTAAAATCCTGCCTCGTACTCGCAGTGGAAGCGGCGGGACACTCCATACTCACCGTGGAGGGGCTTCAAGGAACCGCAAATATACAAAAGGCGTTCGTCGAAAAGAACGCCTTTCAATGCGGATATTGTACATCCGGTTTTTTAATGGTGTGTCATGCGTTGAAGCAGCATTACGCCACTCTTCCGGAAGAGTATATTATAGAGGAATGGCTGCAATCCAACCTATGCCGATGCACCGGCTATCAGGAAATACGCGAAGCCGTGCACATGCTTTATGAACTGGCCGATTAGACCACTCGCGGCAACGATCTTCGCTACTCGGGCATCGTCAGCCCGCGGCGGCGATGAAACTCCGCTCTGAAACGATCGTAATCCGCGTTGACCACCAGCTCCTCCGGAAAACCCTGCGCCGAAAGTTCCGCAAGTGACCATGCTACCGCCCCCACATTCTGCGGGGAATGCGCGTCGGACGACGCCACGACCTTCACGCCGTATTTTTTGCAGAGGCGTATAATTTCGCGGCAGTTCTCCTCAGAACCGGGCCGCGCATGAGGCGAGCTGGAATTGATCTCCACGATTTTATCGTACTGCTTATACGCCCGTACCGCGCGTTCGAAGTCGTGCGTATACGCAGGGGTTCCGCAGTGGCCTATGATATCCACCAGCGGGTTTGCAGCCACAGTACAATACATGTTTGTAAAGTCTTCCGTGCTCCAATTCCCGCCTTCAAACGCATCATGATGGGTGGACGCGATGATGATATCGAGCTTGCTCAAGTATTTTTCAGGCAGATCGACCTGCCCGGAAACATTCATGATATTTATCTCCGCCCCCTTGAGCACGAATACGCCGTCAATGTCATTTGGTTGGTTGCGCAGAAGATTGCTGAAGAACCACAGCGGAGGAGAGTACGGCAGCGTGCAGCAATGCTCCGTAATGGCCACAAAGCGGTGCCCCAGTCTTTTTGCGTATTGGGCATTTTCCGTGATGGTCCCCATGGCATGGTTGCATGCCACAGTATGGGTATGTGTATCGCCAACGATATTCATGTGCGCTATACTCCTGTGTAAAGACCTAAAAGTCATTTTTACAAACGAAACTTTTCATTTCGATTGGAATTCATTTTATCAGATCGCTTTATGCTATACAATAGCACCACAGACTCCGGGCGTGAGCCAACAATCAAGTGCTTTCAACTGAAAGGCAGGCAAATAGACACGCCGTAATCATGCCAAAGCCTATGAAACATCATTGACCTGTGTTTTTAGGGGTAGTATACTGGTGCCGGCATTATCGCATCTGCCGATCTATTCAGGAGGATAAGACATATGTATGAACAACAGAAGCAGGAGGTCATCAATGCGGGCATAGCGATGGATCGTTACGATCTGATTGCGCTTTCCGGCGGAAACGTAAGCGTTCGCATGGAAAACAACGATATTCTGGTGACCCCGTCCGGTATGATTTACGCCGATATGGTTCCCGACGATGTGCTCGTTGTGGATCTCGACGGCAACATTAAGGAAGGTACGCGAAAACCCTCCGTGGATACCCAGGCATTGCTTTACATTTTCCGGCACCGCCCCGATATCAATGCGGTCATACATACGCATCAGCCTTATGCGACCGCCCTCGGACTGGTTCAGGATGAATTTCCCGTTGTGGTCACCACGCTCGCCAACGCCACAAAGGGCCCGGTGAAGGTATGCCCCTTCAGTTCCGCCGCAAGCCTCGATATGGGTATTGAAACCGTAAACAATCTGGGTAATCAGCTCGCGGTAATACTTAAGCATCACGGCGTCATGGCGGTTGGCAAATCTCTGCGCGAGGCATTGTATGCCTGCGTATATCTTGAGGAAGCCGCCAAGACCTATCTCATCGCCAAATCGGCCGGTCCTGTCGCGCAATTGACGGACGCACAGGTGGAGCAGGCGGTCAGGGTATTCGATTATTACGGCCAGAATACCGGCGACATGCCTGAAGACGTGGTAAAGAAGGTATAAGGTATAGAACAGTGAGGAGCCCCGGCTTTTACCGGGGCTCCTTCTCTATACCCTTAATATTTGTTCTTCCTTACAAGTATGTGGCCTCCTGCCCTATCGGAATACTGGACACAGTGTTGAATTTCCGACTTGTTAGTGAGATAAGCAGGCATAAATAACCGTTTGGCCGGCAATCCGGCTTAAGCGATTAACACGCTGTTCCAGGCAAACGAAACCCCCGATGACCCGTTTCTATTGACACATGCTTACGTTATGGTACAATCATGAAAGCGAAACGAAATACAAGTATTCCTTTGTCCGTGCAGTCGGCAATCTTATCATGCTTCCAAGGAAGAGATGCTTAGCGGCAATTCCCTTAGGCCCTGCAGCCTATTCAGTATCGAAACGCCCAGATAAGAAACTGCTGATGTCCAATGCTCCTCATTTCGGTTTCGGGAGGAACGAAAGCGCATGAAGCAAGTAGAAAAGAGGAAGCAAGCTATTTTAACCCGGCTGCAGCAGCATGAGCGGGTCTATGTAGCCGACCTTAGCCGCGAATTCGATATTTCTGAGGTTACGATCCGTAAGGATTTAAAGGAGTTGGAGGAGCGCGGCGCTCTGCGCAGGATTCACGGCGGAGCCGCCAGGCTGACCAAAGCCGCAATCGAAATGTCCCTTTCTGAAATGCAGAAAATCAACGTAGCTGAAAAGCGCTTGATCGCCATAGAGGCATACAAGCACATTTCGGACAACGACGCGCTGTTGCTGGATGCGTCTACAACCAACCAGGAACTCGCCTACCTGCTTCGCGACGGAGACAAAAAAGGACTCACCGTCATTACCACCGCTATTCATACGGCATATGAGCTGGCGCCCTGCAGGCATATTGAGGTCGTACAGATAGGCGGCATCATTCGGCGCACATTATTCACCACGATGGGACCCATCGCAACCACCACAATACGCGGCCTGCATGTGGATAAAGCGTTCATAGGCGTAAACGGTATCGATATCAAAACGGGCTATACGACGCAAAATTTGTTTGAATGCGAGCTCAAGCGCTGTATTATAGAATCAGCCAGCCAGTCCTATGTTCTTGCGGATTCCAGTAAAATGAAGGTCATTACGCTGGGCGTTATATGTCCCATTTCAGGCGTGGATTTTCTGATCACGGACAGTGGAATAGATCCCCTGTATCGTAGTGAGCTGGAACGGACGGGCGTTGAGCTCATCGTCGCGGAAGCTACCGCATAAAAAATCAAATACCACAATTTCCAAAATATTCTATATAATATGTTTCAGGAGGAAGTATGATGATGAAAGGCAATCCGGTATCCCCGGGCATAGCGATAGGCGAGGTATACGTGTACAGGCCCTTCTCTCCCGTGATCAACAAATCCCCTATCGCGGAAAACGAGGTTCAGGAAAACCTCGCAAGATATGCGTCGGCAAAGGACGCCGCGGCAGCGGAACTTGCGGGCATTGTAGAGCGCATGGAAAAAGACGACCCTGAAAAGGCAAAGATATTCGTCGCGCATCAGGATATCCTTTCGGATATCGCGCTGGAGGAGGAGATCAACGATCTCATCTCCAACGAGCACGTTTCACCGGATCACGCGATTCAGCAGGTATATGAAAAATTCATACAGATGTTTTCAGAAATTCCCGACGAGCTGATAAGAGAGCGCGCCGCCGACCTGAAGGACGTGCGCGTCCGCCTGCTGCGCTGCTGGGCCGGGAAGCCGGAAAACAACCTCGCGACGCTGGATAAGCCGTACATCGTGGCGGCGGAAGATTTATTCCCCTCAGACACCGCCACGCTGGACAGGGAAAAGGTTCTTGCCATCATCACTGAAATGGGAGGCCCCACCTCCCACTCCGCCATCATTGCGCGCAGTTATGAAATCCCCGCGGTGCTGGGCGTACCCGGGCTGCTCAATGCCGTTCGTACAGGGATGTCCATCGTCGTAGACGCTATCCGCGGAGACATATTTACCGAGCCTTCCGAAGAGATCGTGACCGACTATACAAAAAAGCGGGACGCATATCGTATCCGCGCGCTGGAAATCAAGCGCTTCCTCGATGAAAAGCCGCTCACTGCGGATGGCGTCAACGTGGAAGTACATCTCAATATAGGCTCCGCGGGCGAACAGGAGCTCTCCGGCAGCCAATACACCGACGGCGTCGGCCTGTTCCGCACGGAAATATTCTATATGGAAACGCCCCAGCTTCCCACCGAGGACGCACAGTTTGACGCCTATAAGAAGGTGCTGATGCGTTACGGCGAGCGCCCGGTCACGCTGCGCACGCTGGATATCGGCGGCGACAAGCAGCTCGAATGCATGGAGCTCCCGCACGAGGATAATCCGTTCCTCGGCAATCGCGCGCTGCGTCTTTGTTTCACCTACCCCGACATATTCAAAACACAGTTGCGCGCCGCGCTGCGCGCCTCCGTATACGGCAACCTGTGGATCATGCTGCCCATGGTGGCAAGTCTGGACGATATCCGCCGCGCAAAAGCGTACGTCGAAGAAGCGAAGGCGGAGCTTACCGCAGAGGGTATCCCCTACAATCCCAACCACAAGCTGGGCATCATGGTGGAGATCCCCTCCATCGCGCTCGTGGCTGATCTTGCGGCAAAGGAAGTGGATTTTGCCAGCATCGGCTCCAATGATCTTTGCCAGTACATGACGGCGGTAGACAGGCTGAACCCCGTGGTCGCCCAGTACTATCAAAGTTATCATCCGGCCATGTTCCGGCTGATCGGCTATGTTGTGGAACAATTCAAGCTGGCGGGCAAACCTGTGAGCGTTTGCGGCGAAATGGGCGGGGATCCTCTGGCAGCGGCAGTCCTGGTGGGATTGGGCATGCGCAAGCTGAGCATGGGCTTCGCATCCGTCGCGCCGGTTAAGAAAATGCTGTCCGGATTGACCATTGAAAAGGCGGAAGCGCTTGCGAAACGCGTCGTCAACCTGCCCACCGCCGCGGATGTAGAGCGTCTTCTCCACGAAGAACTGGACGAAATACTTTAAGTAACCACTAATTAAATCAGGAAGGGAATGAATTAGAAACTACCTAAATTCCATCCCAGTACCGGCTTGCGCATACCACGCAGGCAACCAGCCAAAATAAGCATAAGCCCACTAGAAGGCAACGGGATTTCTGACTACCGCCGCGCCGCAGGCGCGGCGGTAGGGAGAGATCCCGTTTTATTCGGTGAAAATTCCGAAAAGACCCCAATTTTACACGGAATAGCTGTAAGCATTGTTGACAGATGCGTGCTGATTGGGCTACAATATATTTGTAAGTGGTCAAATGGAAACTATGTTTTCATATGTAAATATTACGGTTTACGAAAGGAAGTAGTCGCATTGTCAAACATCAATCTTGATTCGTTCACCTGCACTTGTTCCGATCCCGCCCTCCCGCAGGACAAAGCCCTCCTTCGCCGTATGATGGAAGGTATGATGACCGCACGAAAATTCGAAGAAAAGGTATTTGAGCTGTTCGGCAAGGGCATGGTGCATGGCACTACGCATTTGGGCATCGGCGAAGAAGCCACGGGCATCGGGACCGGCCTCGCGCTGCATGAGGACGATTACATGCTTGCAACCCACAGAGGTCACGGAGAAGCCATCGGCAAGGGCTGCAATGTGGACCATATGATGGCGGAAATACTCGCTAAGGAAACAGGGCTAAACCGCGGCCGCGGCGGTTCCATGCACATCTGCGATTTTGATAAGGGAGTACTTGGCGCAAACGGCATACTCGGCGCGAATGCGCCCATAGGCTGCGGCGCGGCGCTCACTGCCAAAAAGAAAGGATTGGACAGGATTTGTCTGACCTATTTCGGAGACGGCGCGGCTAATGAGGGCGCTATTCATGAATCCATGAATCTGGCCGCCGTATGGAGCCTGCCCGTCGTATTTGTCGTGATACACAACGGCTACGGCATGTCCACGCCGACCGATCATGTCATGCGCGAACTGGATCTCAACAAGCGCGCGGCAGCTTACGGCATGAAATCCATGGAATGCGACGGTAACAACGTCATGGAAGTATACTGCACCGTAAAAAGCGCGCGTGAATACGCCGTTAAAAACGGCCCCGTTCTGGTGATCCAGCATACGTACCGGACTTCCGGCCATTCCAAGAGCGACGGCAACCTGTACCGTACCAAGGACGAAATCGCATGGTGGAAGGACCGTATGCCGGTATTGCGTTTTAAGAATTTCCTGCTGGAAAACAAGCTGTTTACCGAAGCGGAGATCGACGAAATGGACGCAAAGACGACCGCCGTCATCGATCACGCTGTGGAATATGGCATGAACAGCCCTGAGCCCGATGTCAATGACGTGCTCAACGGCGTGTATGCCGAGTAAGGGGGAAAATAGTATGGCAATGAGAGAAATTACTTACGCGGTCGCGCTTAACGAAGCAATGAGCGAGGAAATGCGCCGGGACGAAAACGTATTTTTCATGGGCGAGGATATCGGCGT
>JAEWWD010000192.1 GCA_023396535.1 Bacillota bacterium | reverse complement strand
AGTCTATGGTTACGCACATGGGCGTGCCGATCTCGTCCTGTCTGCGGTATCTGCGGCCGATCGCGCCGCCGTCGTCGTAATCCACCATGCAGACCTTCGCGAGCTTCGCGTATACTTCCTGCGCCTTATCGGCGAGCTTCTTCTGCAGCGGCAGTACGGCGACCTTGTACGGCGCGAGCGCGGGGTGCAGATGCAGCACGGTGCGCACGTCGCCGCCTTCGAGCGTTTCCTCATCGTACGCGTTGCACAGGAATGCGAGCGCCACGCGGTCCGCGCCCAGCGACGGCTCAATGCAGTAGGGGATGTATTTCTTCTGGTTGTCGTACGGGTCGACGTATTCAAAGTTCTCGCCCGAGTGGTTGGCGTGCTGCTTGAGGTCGAAATCCGTACGGTCCGCTATGCCCCAGAGTTCGCCCCAGCCGAACGGGAACAGAAACTCGATATCCGTCGTACCCTTGGAATAATGCGAAAGCTCTTCCTTTTCGTGTTCGCGCAGCTTGATGTTCTCTTCCTTCATGCCCAGCGAAAGCAGCCAGTTTTTGCAGTATGCTTTCCAGTATTCATACCACTCAAGGTCGGTGCCCGGCTCGCAGAAAAATTCCAGCTCCATCTGCTCGAATTCACGGGTACGGAACGTGAAGTTGCCCGGCGTGATTTCATTGCGGAAGGATTTGCCCACCTGCGCGATGCCGAAGGGCACTTTTTTGCGCGTAGTGCGCTGCACGTTCTTGAAGTTGACGAATATACCCTGCGCCGTTTCGGGACGGAGGAATATTTCCGCCGAGCTGTCTTCCGTTACGCCCTGGAATGTCTTGAACATGAGGTTGAACTTGCGGATGGAGGTGAAGTCCTTTTTGCCGCATTCGGGGCAAACGATGCCTTCGTCCTGTATGTATTGCTCCATCTGGGTGTTGCTCCAGCCGTCCGGGTGAACGGTAAGCTGGTGCTCATGCGCGTAGTCCTCTATGAGCTTATCCGCCCGAAAGCGCGCTTTGCAGGCTTTGCAGTCCATTAAAGGGTCGGAAAACCCGCCCACGTGGCCGGAGGCCACCCAGGTCTGCGGGTTCATGAGTATCGCCGAATCCATGCCGACGTTGTAGGGGCTTTCCTGTACGAACTTGCGCCACCACGCGCGCTTGACGTTGTTTTTGAACTCCACGCCCAGCGGGCCGTAGTCCCACGTGTTCGCCAAGCCGCCGTAGATTTCCGAGCCGGGGAATATAAACCCGCGGTTCTTGCACAGCGCCACGATCTTTTCCATCGTCTTTTCCGTTGCCATTGCTGCTCTCCTTGTATGTTGTAGTTACGTTGTTCATATGAATTGGGATATTTCTGCAGGGGCTTTGCCCCTGCACCCCACCAAAGGCCGTAACGGCCTTTGGAAACCATCTTTAAAGCGACTGCGTCGCTTTGGGGGAGGATTATAGGCAGGCCGCGGCGGTTTAAAAAGTGCTATGAGCACGTCTGTAAAATAAAAAACGCCGCCATCCCATAAAGGGACGGGGCGCTGCCCGCGGTTCCACCCTTTTTGGCGGAAAAAGCCTTTTCCGCCCGCCTTCGTTAAAATCGGCTCCGGGTTGCCTGTCGCGTCCGCCTGCCGCCGGGCTTGCACCCTCCCCGGCTCGCTGTGGCTGCGGTACCGCGCGTATTCCCATCCGCGCCGTATGCGTTTTGATTTAATGATAGTATGCTAAATGCGCGGCGTTTTGTCAAGGCGCTGCGCGCAATGAACAATGAACAATGAGTGTGGCAATCCCCCTGCGGATTCTTTTGTTTTGTATATTCTTTCGTCTTTTCCGCACGGGGACATTGGCGCGGATAACATAAAATAAGTCATTTGTGACGACATGCGCGTCACAAATGACACCTTGCGCGAGACGGTATGCGACAGAAGCCGCAGGCTTCCGAGCATGCCGCCTCGTGAGAATTGTTCGCATGAATGGGCAGCGCCCATTCATGCGTCTTCGTGGAAATGGACGCAGTTCATTTCCACGAAAAACCCGCCGCAGCGCTCGCGCAAATGGACGCAGTCCATTTGCGCGACATAAAAAGTTTGAATAATATATGAATAGGGCATAAACAAACTTGCAACGCATTGCCTGATGTTGAAAAAAAGGATAGAATAAAGTAGTCGAATTCTAAGCTGCGCGGCTATATGCGCGGCTCGTTCCCCCAAGATACCTCAGGAGGATGCATGGATATACGCAGGCATAGGCGCAGGAACCGGTTCCGGTACACAATATTCCGTACGGCGCAAAGAACGGCCCTGTTTTTACACAGGCTGAGGAATGCGTTCGCCGCGCTGCGCCCCGCGGGGCGCGCCATCGTAATGGGCGGCGGGGTCGTGCTGGTCGCGGGGCTTGCGCTGTTGTTTATACGGCCCGGCAAGAGTGAGCAGACGATTACGCCGCAGCAGGACGCCATTATGCTGCGCAGCGGCAGCTTGGGCACGGACAGCAACGCGGTGCTGGAGCTTCCCGTCATTACGCCCACGCCGTCGCCAACTCCCGTCCCCACCCCCACGCCGGACCCGGCGCTGTATGAGGGCGTGGAGGACAGCGAGCGCGTCACGGAGCTGCAAACCCGCCTGATGGACCTCGGGTATCTCGATCTGGATGAACCCACGCAGCATTTCGGCCCTGCCACCAAGGACGCCGTGAAGCGCTTCCAGCGCCAGCACGAGCTCCAGCAGGACGGTATCGCGGGCGCGCAGACGCTCACACTCATATTCTCGGATGAAGCCAAGAAATACACGCTGCTCGAAGGCACTTCGGGTACGGACGTCGACAACTTCCAGCGCCAGTTGAAATCGCTCGGCTATCTATCCAAGATCACAGGGTATTACGGCACGGAGACGGTGGAAGCCGTCAAGGCTTTCCAGAAGGAAAACGGGCTGCACGTGGACGGTAAAGCCGGCGGGCAGACGTTCGATATGATCAACTCCGATAAGGCAAAGCAGAGCCCCACACTGGCCAAGGAATCGCGGCGCAAGGCGAATGTCGATACCATGATCGCGACGGCCAAGGCGCAGCTCGGCGATAAATACATACTGGGCAACGAGGGCCCGAATACCTTTGACTGTTCCGGCCTCGTTTACTACTGCCTGAAAGAAGCGGGCTCCAACCGCCGAAGGCTCAACGCCGCGGGCTACAGCGCTGTCAGCGACTGGGAAAAGATCAGCTTCAGCAGTTTGAAGAAGGGCGATCTGCTGTTCTTCTACAACAACGCCAAATCCAAGGTCGGCCACGTAGGCATCTACATAGGCAACGGGGAAATGGTGGACGCTTCCTCCAGCAACGGCAAGGTGGTGCGGCGCTCCTGCACGACCTCCTATTGGAAGAGCCATTTTGTCTGCGCAAGGAGGCCATGGTAATTCCGCCCGGTTCGGGCGGCTGAAAACGGGGAGGGGAATATGCGCGAAATCGGATTCATAGGCACCGGGATAATGGGTGCGGCTATGGCCGGGCACCTGATGGACGCTAGGTATTCGCTCAGGGTATATAACCGATCGAAGGAAAAGGCGCAGCCGCTCATAGACCGCGGCGCGCAGTGGAGGGAGACCCCGGCGGACTGCGTGCGCGACGCGGATGCCTGCATAACCATCATAGGCACACCGCGTGATGTCGAAACGGTATATCTGGGCCGCGACGGGCTGATTGAAGCCGCGCGGCCTGGCGCGTATCTCATTGATATGACGACGAGCAGCCCCCGCCTGGCGCAGCACATTTTTGAGGCGGCAAAGGCGCGCGGCGTATTCAGCATAGACGCGCCCGTATCCGGCGGGGACGCCGGCGCGAAAAACGCCGCGCTTTCTATCATGGCGGGCGGTACGGAAGAGGCATTTTCGGCTTGCCTGCCGCTGTTTGAGAGGATGGGCAAAACCATCACGCTGGCGGGCGGCCCGGGCGCGGGGCAGCACACCAAAATGGCCAATCAGATTGCCATCGCGGGCACGATCGCCGGCGTTACTGAGGCGCTTACCTACGCGAAGGCCATGGGGCTTTCGCCCGAAACGGTGCTAGCTTGCATCAGCGGCGGCGCGGCGGACAGCTTCCAACTGCGCTCCAACGGGCCTAAGATGATAGAGGGCGATTTTGCGCCGGGTTTCTATATCAAGCATTATCTCAAGGATATGGGCATCGCGCTCGACGAAGCCGATCAGCGGGGGCTTTCGCTCGAAGTGCTCAGGCAGGTGGAGGGCATGTACCGCGAGCTTCGCGCGCGGGGCATGGAAGACCTGGGCACGCAGGCGCTGATACAATATTACAAATAAGCCCGGCGGGAGGCGCGCCGCGTTTTTGTGCGCGCAAAAATAATTCGGGCCAAGGGGGACAACCAACATGAGAACAGTTCGTAAAAGGCGTCAGACAAGGCACCGCCATACCATTCGCTGGGGGCGGTTCCTGCTGTTTTTGGTGATTGTGCTGGCTATAGCGGCAGCGGCGCTGCTGATCATGCACCTGCTGCAAGGCGGGGAGAATGACCCGTTGACAGACCTGCTGCCCCAGAAAACGGCAAGTACGCCGGGCACGGATCTGCCCACGCCGTCGCCGTCGCCTACGCCCATACCGACGCTTGCGCCGGATCTTTCCATATCGCCCGTGGCGGAGGCGGACCCGGCCAATTTCGGCTTTGAAACTGGCCTCATGATAGACGGGCAGGAAACGAACACGTTCGACCGCGGCGAGGACATGCGCTTCGGCGGGTATGAGGACTATACGCAGATACCCGGCGTGCTGACGTTTGCGGGGAACAATTACCGCAATTCCTTTACTTACGGCACGCAGGACGTGAAGGATAAGACGTTGACCCGCATCTGGGAAAAGGGCATCGGCAGCCTCTCTTCTGAAACCATGGGTACCTGGACGGGCACTGGCTGGACGGGTATGCCCATACTCGTTGAATGGCCGGAAGAGACCCGCAAGATACTGGGCGTCAAGGACGAGTTCAAAAACAAGGACGGTTTTGTGGAGGCCATATACTCCACCATGGACGGCCACATCTATTTCCTCGATCTTGAAACCGGCGAGCCTACGCGCGACCCCATCAACATAGGCGTTACGACCAAGGGCACCGCGTCGCTTGACCCGCGCGGCTATCCGCTGCTCTACACCGGGCAGGGCATCCCCAGCACGCAGGACGGCAAATCCGGTTCGTGGTTTCGCATCATAGACCTCATTCAGAACAAGGTCGTGTGGAGCTTTGGCGGCACCGATCCGTTCGCCTACCGGGGCTGGCAGGCGTACGACAGCAGCGCTATCGTCAACGCCGCTACGGATACCATCATACAGCCCGGCGAAAACGGCATACTGTATACATTCAAGCTCAATTCCAGTTTCGACCCGGCGGCGGGCACGGTTTCCGTCAACCCCGGTCCGCTGCAGAAATACCGCTACAAGGGCGACGGCTACGGATTCAAGGAGGAAAGCAACAAGCGCTGGGTGGGTATTGAAAACTCCGTCGCCTGCTTCCACAACTTCGTGTTCTTTACCGATAACGGCGGCAGGCTGCAGTGCGTGGATCTCAATACGCTCAAGCTGCAGTATGTGGTGGACGTGACGGACGACAGCGACGCCTCCATCGTCATCGAAGAGGACGTCGCCAACGATACCTTCTACCTCTATACCGCCAACGAGGTGGATAAGCAAAGCGGCGCGGCGCAATCCGGCAAGGGCAAGAGCTACCACCGCAAGATAGACGGGCGTACCGGCAAGATCATATGGGAGAAGGAGTGGGACGCGAGCTACGGCGGCACTTCCAGCAACGGTGGCACGCTGACCACGCCGCACGTTGGCCACGGCAATATCAGCGACCTCGTGATTTACAACGCTACGCTGGTGCCCGTGACCTATACCAACGATGCCGGGGAACAGAAGCAGGGCTACGGCGGCCGGCTCATTGCC
>JAEWWD010000128.1 GCA_023396535.1 Bacillota bacterium | reverse complement strand
CGTTGTTGAATTTTTCCTTGATGGTGTAAATATCGGCCAGCGCCTGGGTGGGATGCCAGATATCGCACTGCATGTTGTAGACCGGAATCTTGGAGTACTTGGCCAGTTCCGCCATCCACTTGTGGCCGTTTACCAGCGTGTTGCGCACGCCGATGCCGTGGCCCATGCGGGAAAGCACTTCGATGGTATCCTGCGGGGTCTCGCCGTGGTCGATCTGAGTCGCCTTCGGCGTAAGGTAGTTGGCGTGGCCGCCCAACTGGGTGATGCCGCACTCAAAAGCGTTGCGGGTACGGGTGGACTCTTCGAAGAACAGCAGGAAGATGGATTTATTCTTCAGCCAATCGGTCGGGAGATCCAGCGCATAGCGCATTTTCAGCTCTTTTGTTACCTCGAACAACATTTCCAGTTCTTCGTTGGTCCAATCCTGTTCACGCAGGAAGTGTTTGCCCTTCATTCCGGTCTGCATCGCGTTTGCTCCTTTGCAAATTGATAGTATAGCCGGGCGGTATTCGCCCACTTTAGAGTATTATAATGCGTCAAAACAAATTGTACAACATAGAACATATTTATGGCAACCCAAAACCTGGGCAAAGTATTACGCACCATCAGCCGGGCCAAGAAGAACTTTCTTCAGTTCCCGCAAATGCCCGCGCCTGAACGCAGCGCGCCAAAAATGCGGTTTGACTTGCCCTTGTATTTTGTTATATAACCAATATAATCTAAATTGAACCCAACGATAAGGAGAGATTAAAGCATGAATCACGCACAGGCAATCGAAAAAATCAAAACGTATATCGACTCGCAGCGCGACGAGATGACAAAAACCCTCAGCGAATTCATTTCCGTGGAAAGCATCACCTACAACGAGGGCAACGCCGTGCAATTCCTCGCGGGCAAAATGCGCGAGTTCGGGTATGACGAAGTCCGCGTGGACCCGGTGGGCAATGTGCTGGGCCGCGTAGGTAATGGCAAAACCACGTTCCTCTACGACGCGCATGTGGATACCGTGGAACTCGGCGATGAAAAGGACTGGAAATTCCCGCCGCTTTCCGGCACCCTGCACGAGGGCGTGATTTATGGGCGCGGCGCGGTGGACGATAAAGGCGCGCTCATCGCGGCGACATACGCGGGCAAGGCGCTCAAGGCGCTGGGGCTGGACAATGACTTCACCCTGTGGATTTCCGGTTCCATCTCCGAAGAGGACGTCGAAGGCTCCTGCGTGGAGGCCATGATGAAGGAGAGCCCGGACATCAAGCCGGATTACATACTCGTTGCCGAAGCGAGCGACGGCTGCATCATGCGCGGTCACAAGGGCAGGGCGCTTATCCGCATCACCGTACCGGGCAAGTGCGCGCACGCCTCCGCGGCGCACCACGGCGATAACGCGCTCATCAAGGCGCTGCCCATCATCGACGGCATCGACAAATACAAGGACCTGCCCGAAGACTCCTTCCTGGGCAAAGGCACCATCGAAGTCACGAAGGTGGACTGCAAGACCCCGTCGCTTAACACAATACCCGGCGAAGTCGTCATCACCTGCGACCGCCGCATCTCCTGCGGCGAGACAATCGAGGACCTGCTCAACGAAGTCAGGCCGTATTTCGCGAATATCCCCGGCGTAAAGGCGGAGATCGATACCGAAAAGGTCACCACCTATACCGGCTACGACATCACCTGTGTGGATTATTTCCCCTCCTGGGTAGTGGAAGAGAAGCACCCGCTGATTCAGGCCGGCGCGGAAGCCTTCCGCAGCGTGTTCGGGAAAGAGCCGGAAATCACCAAATGGGATTTCTGCACCAACGCCACCCACCTTTGCGGGCGCATGGGCATACCGGCGATCGGCTACGGCCCCGGCATCGAGGTGCTCTGCCACTCCACCGAGGATCAGATCGCGGTGGATGAACTTATCAGCGCGTCCAAGTTCTACGCCGCGCTGCCGCTGTACATGAAGAAATAATTAAGCGCAAGGAGGGAGCCCCATGAGCCTGCTCATCAAAAACGGACTCATCGTAACCGAAACGGAGGTACTGCATGCGGACCTTCTGGTCGAGGGGGAGCGTATCGCGAAGATAGGCGCGGGGCTCCCCGACATTGCCGATACGGCGATCGACGCCGCAGGTAAAATCGTGCTGCCCGGCGCCATCGACTCGCACGTGCATTTCTACATGAAAACCGCCGCCGGGCGCAACGCGGACGATTTTGCGACAGGCTCGGCCTGCGCCATCTGCGGCGGCACCACCACGGTTGTGGATTTCGCCGGGCCCGTCGAGGGCGCGGGCTTTGCGCAGTCGCTCAGGCTGCGTAAAGCCGAAGCGGATGGAAACATTCACACCGACTATGCGCTGCACATGGAAGTGACTGGCGAGTTCGAACAGGATTACGACGATCTCGCGTCGCTGTTGCCCGAAGGCGTGCGAACACTCAAAATCTACACGACCTACGGCGACTCCCGCGTACCGGACGAACGGCTGCCCGCGCTGTTCCAGAAGGCCGCCGAACTGGGCCTTACCATGCTGGCGCACTGCGAGGACGACGAGCTGGTAACGTCGCTCAAGCATGAATTCATAGCCGAAGGCAAAACGCAGGCCAGCTTCCACGGCGACAGCCGTCCGGTAGAGGCGGAGACGAAATCCATAGAGAAAATCATGGCGCTCGCGCACGAGGCGAATATGCGGCTCATTATCGCCCACATCTCCTCCGGCAAGGGCGGCAGGCTGGTACAGGCGGCCCGCGCGCGCGGCTGGGACGTATCCGGCGAGACCTGCCCGCATTACCTCTTGCTTACCGACGAGCGCTATCTCGGCGAAGATCCGCAGCGTTTCATCATGACGCCGCCGCTTCGCAAGGCGGAGGACAACAAACAACTATGGGAGCTGGTGGAAAGCGGCGACGTGGGCGTGATCTCCACCGACCACTGCCCGTTCACGCTTACGGATAAGCAGAGCAAGGAAGGCTGCTTTGAAGCCATCCCCGGTATCGGCGGCTGTGAAAGCATGGTGTCGCTGCTGTTCTCCGAAGGGTATGCAAAAGGCCGTCTGACTCTCAATGAGCTGGCCTCGCGCCTTTCCACGCAGGCCGCGAAGCTTTACGGGCTTTACCCAAAGAAGGGCGTGCTGGCCGAGGGCGCGGATGCGGACGTCGTCATCATAGACCCGGACGTTAATCGCACGCTGAGCGTCAAAACAGAGCACAGCAGCGCAGGATACACGGTGTACGAGGGCTTTGCCGTAAAGGGCAAGCCGGTATACACGATATTGCGCGGCGAAATAGTGTCAAAGAATGGCGAGCTTACGGCAAAGGAATGCCGCGGGCAGTATGTAAAGGCGCTGTAAACCGCCAAACGCGAGGCGTACGCTCGAAAAAACGGGCGTACGCCTTTTTGTTAAAAAATATTCATAGAATCCTAACCTGTCGTGAGTTGACAGACACAAACGCGTGTTTTATACTGTTGTCAAAGCTGAATAAGTCGCGCCTTTGTTCGCTGTGGCACCGGGAACCGAGTGAACCGTCTTTTGATAGGGCGCATCGTAATGAAAGCACCGGCTCAACACAAATTGAGCATGTGCTTTTTGTCGTTTCTTGGGCAAAATCACTGCATACACCAACCGGCATTCAATCGTATAAGGAGGCGAATTATGTCCAGAACCATTCTTAAGGGCGGGTTTCTCATGACCAAAGACGGCATCGTTCCGGATACCGGCGTGATCGTGGAGGGCAACCGCATCGTCAAGGTAGGCAAAAACGCGGAGCTGATCGCGCAGGAAGGCGATACCGTCATAGAGGCGTATGATCGCATGATCGCGCCCGGCTTTGTCAACGGGCATATGCACATGTACGGCGTGCTTTCCCACGGCATCACGGCGGAAGCGCTGGTAACGGAATTCTCCAGCTTCCTGGAGGATTACTGGTGGCCCTACGTGGAAAACCGCGTGGATCACAACCTTGCCCGCGTCACGACGCAGTGGAGCTGCGTGGAAATGATCGACTCCGGCATCACCTCGTTCTGCGACGTCATGGAAGCGCCCAACGCGCTGCCCGGCGTACTGGAAGTGGAAGCCGACGTCGTAAGAAAGGCCGGTCTTCGCGCGTTCCTCACGTTTGAAGCCTGCCAGCGCGTCAGCGAAGAAAACGGCCAGCTCGGCCTGAAAGAAAACGCGGATTTCGTACGCGCGCACAATAAGCCCGGCGAACTCGTACAGGGCATGATGAGCGTACACACCCTGTTCACCGGCTCTAAGGAATACATGAAGCAGGCGAAGGCGATGGCCGACGAACTCAACTGCGACATCCACATGCATCTTTCCGAAAGCGTATTCGAGCCGGGCTGGACGAAGGAGCACTATGACCAGTATCCTGTGGACGTCTACGAAGAGATCGGCTATATGGACAAAAACGTGTTTGCCTCCCAGTGCGTGCAGATGCAGGAGCACGAGCTGGATATCATGGCAAAGCGCGGCGCGCGCGCCATCCACATGCCCCTTTCCAACTGCGAGGTAGGCGGCGGCGTAGCGCCGGTATCCTCCATGCTCAGCCGCGGCATGAAAGTTTCTCTCGGTACGGACGGATACGTCAACAATTTCTTTGAGGTCATGCGCGGCGCGTTCCTCATCCCCAAGGCCTATAAGCAGGATCCCATGGAAATGCCCGCCAAGGCGGTGTACGACATGGCCACCTGGCTGGGCGCACAGGCCATGGGCATCCCCGACGCAGGCCGCCTGGAGGAAGGCTGTCTGGCCGACATCATCACCATCGACCTCGACACTCCGACCCCCATCAATGAGCACAACGTGTACGATCAGCTCGTGCTCTTCCGCAATCCGCAGAACGTCAACGACGTGATGGTGGACGGCAAATTCCTCAAGCGCGACAAGAAACTGCTGACTGTGGACGCCAGCGCCATCAAAGCGGAGCTTCGTACAAAGGCGGCCCGGTTCTGGACGGGGAAATAACTGAATTTTTGTTTGCGCAGCCGTGCTGCACATTAATCCAAAATTGCCCGAAACTTCGGGTGCCGGAACCGCTCAATGACGAACGGATCCGATATCGGTACACTTTAGGTAAGGTTGGGCCGTTCAATGAGGAACGGTTCGGATGCAACCGGAACACGCACAAAAAATAAACGGATGGCAGGTAATTGTAATGTTCAAGACTGAGAATTGTAAAGGCTCGGATATTTCCACCACATTGTGCGGCATCAAGCTGCGCACCCCCTACATTCTGACCTCCGGCCCGCTTTCCTACGCGGCGGAAGGACTCATTCGCGCGCATAACGCGGGCTGCGGCGCGGTCGTCACCAAAACGATCCGTCTGGGCCGCGCCATCAACCCGGTGAACCACATCGGCAAAGTCAGCGAAAACACCCTCATCAACTGCGAGAAGTGGGCGGATTCCGACCGCCTGGTCTGGTACGAGCGCGAAATCCCCATGACAAAGGCCGCGGGCGCGGTGGTCATAGGCTCCGTCGGCCACACGCCGATGGAAGCGGAAGCCATCGTCGAGGATGTGGAAAAGGCCGGCGCGGATATCATTGAGCTCGTTTCCTATACGGAAGACACGCTGCTGCCCATGCTGGACTTCACGCTGGCGCACGTCAAAATACCCGTCATCTGCAAGCTTTCCGGCAACTGGCCCGACACCGTCGGCACAGCCCTCAAGTGCCTGGAGCACGGCGCGCACGGCATCTGCGCCATCGACTCCATCGGCCCCACGCTGAAGATCGATATCGATCATGCCCGCCCCGAAATGATGGGCGCAGGCGGCTACGGCTGGATGAGCGGCGAGGCCATGCGCCCCATTTCCATGCGCATCAATTCCGAGATCGCGCGCAAGGCGCCCAAGGGCTTCAAGGATCTCTACGGCTCCGGCGGCTGCATGAGCGCGCGGGACGCCATGGAATTCCTGATGGTCGGCTGCTCCGGCGTGGGCGTATGCTCCGTCGGCATACTCCGCGACGTCGAATATATTGAGGAAATGTGCTATGACCTGTCCAAGCTCATGGCCAAGATGGGTTACAAGGATATCGAGTCCGTGCGCGGCGCGGCGCTCGGCAATTTCCCGACCAAGGACGTCGTCAGCAAGCTGTACTTTACCTATGAACCTTACAAGGCCCCCTGCCAGGAAGCGTGTCCCGCGGGCGTCAACGTGCCGCAGTACATTGAGGATGTGCGCAAGGGCAAATACATCGACGCGTACAACACCGTCAGCGTAACCAACCCCTTCCCCTCCGTCTGCGGACGCGTTTGCGACCATCCCTGCGAGGCGCAGTGCGCGCGCGGCGAAACGGACGAAGCCATACAGATCCGCCTGCTCAAGCGTACCGCCGCGGATAAAACCCGCGAAGCTTTCGGCGATGATCTCCCCATCCCCCTTTGCGCTCCCAAGAACGGCAAAAAGGCCGCCGTCGTCGGCGCGGGCCCGGCCGGTCTCTCCGCCGCCTATTACCTCGCCAAGAAGGGCTATAGCGTTGACGTATTCGAAGCGCTGCCCACCGCCGGCGGCATGCTGATGGCCGGCATTCCGGATTACCGCCTCCCCAAGGGCATCCTGCACTCCGAAGTGCGCCGCATCGAACGTATGGGCGTAAAAATCCACACCGGCAAGCGCCTGGGCCAGGATATTACGCTGGACAGCCTCCGCAAGGATTATGACAGCGTACTGCTCGCCATCGGCGCGCATGAGGACGCTTCCCTCGATATCCCCGGCAGCGAACTGTGCCTCTCCGGCATCAAGTTCCTGCGCGACGTCAACCTGGGCTCCGCCATGGATATCCGCGGCAAGAAGGTCGTCGTCATCGGCGGCGGCAACGTGGCCGTGGACGCCGCCCGCAGCGCGAAACGCCTGGGCGCGGACGTGACCATCGCCTATCGTCGTACCCGCTGCGAAATGCCCGCTTATGAAGAAGAAGTGGATTTCGCGGAGCAGGAAGGCGTAAAGCTGCTGTTCCTCGCCGCTCCCGCTTCCGTAGCGTCCGGCAGCTTCACCTACCAGCCCATGAAGCTGGGTGAAGCGGACGCGTCCGGCCGCCGCAAGCCCATTCCCTCCGGTGAAGCCAACGTGAGTGTCCCCGCGGATCTCGTGATACTCGCCATCGGCCAGAAAACGCCCGAAGGCGTACTGCCCGTACAGAGCAATCTCGACAACTGCAAATATGAAACGTCCGAAAAGGGCGTGTTCACCGCAGGCGACTGCCTGACCGGCCCGCAGAGCGTCATCAAGGCCATCGCCGCCGGCCGCGACGCCGCCTCCGAAATGGATGTGTATATGGGCGGCAACGGCGAGGTCAAGGATGCTGAAAAGATCTGTTCGCTCAGGCTCTCCCCCATCGAGAAGGACCACACCCGCCGCGCCTGCCCGCACATCGCGCCCGTCGCGGACCGCGTAAAGGGCTTCGACGAAGTGGAGCTCGGCCTCGATGAAAAGGCCGCCCGCGACGAAGCGGCCCGCTGCATGAAGTGCGGCTGCATCAACTGCGGACGCTGCGTAGCCGTCTGCTCGTACGACGCCCGCAAGCTCGAGTTCCCCATCATGACGGTGGACGAGAACGAATGCCGCAGCTGCGGCGCTTGCGTAAGCGTTTGCCCCACCGGCGCGCTTACCGCCATGGTGCTCCCGCAATCCGAAGAGGATAAAGCGCGTGAAGCCGAATCTATCGCCTTCTACGCGCAATTCTCCAGCGGACATTGATCGGTTTTCCCTCTCTGCCGGGCCCTGCGTCGCATTTGCGGCGCGGGGCCTTTGGATGTTATGGGGTTCATCTCGTCTGTGAATAACGACTGCTGGAGGGAACTGCATGACTTATAAGCGTCCGTCGCAGCCGGAATGCGACGAGCTGCTTGCCCTTTGCCGGTCGCTCCTGCGCATGCGCAGCTATTCCGGTGAAGAAGGCGATGCGGCGCGGGAGCTGCAATCGTATTTCTACGGGAATGGTACGGGCACGGTAACCGTGGACCGGTTCGGCAACGTCATTTGCACCATACAGGGCAGCCGTCCGGGGCCAAGGCTTCTGTTCGACGGGCATATGGATACCGTACCCGTCACGGACGATACGCAATGGACATACCCGCCTTTTGCTGCGAGGGTCCATAATGGACGGCTGTACGGGCGGGGCGCGACGGATATGAAGTGCGCGCTGGCCGCTATGTCGTGCGCCGCCGTCTCCTTTGCAAAACGAACGGGAGGAGATTTCCCGGGCAGCCTGCATATCGCGGGCACCGTGCACGAGGAATGCTTTGAGGGCGTTGCCGCGCGGTCGGTCAGCTCCATCGTGCAGCCGGATTACGTCGTGATAGGCGAAGCAACCGGACTCAACCTGAATATCGGCCAGCGCGGCAGGGCGGAAATCAAGCTTTCGGTATTCGGGAAGCCGGCGCACTCTGCCAGCCCGGAGAAGGGTATCAACGCCGTATACGGCATGGCGGAGATCATCCAACGGCTTCGCGCGCTTACCCCGCCGCGGCACGACATACTCGGCCCGGGCATACTGGAGCTGACGGATATCCGCTCCGCCCCCTATCCCGGCGCTTCCGTTGTGCCGGAATACTGCGAGGCGACCTATGACCGAAGGCTTTTGACGGGCGAAACGAAGGAAAGCGTGTTCGCGCCCATACAGGCGCTGCTTGAAGATTTGCGCCAACATAACCCGC
>JAEWWD010000118.1 GCA_023396535.1 Bacillota bacterium | reverse complement strand
GGCTTGTGACGCCCCGCGTCAGCGCCATGCGCTGCCTGCTGGAAAGCTGGAAGCGGTTGCCCACGAACGTTACGGCGGCGGAAATATCATACCCGCGGCTTAAAAGATAGCGCACGTCTTCCGCGGCGGCAGCCATCCGCTCCCGCCACGCCTCGCCGAATTCTGTTTTATCTTTGGGCGAATAGCCCCGGGTTACGCTGGTTATCATTGCATTTCCCATATTCTGCGATTATGATTGATTATAGCACGAATAGCAATTCAGATGCGGTAAACCGGCACATAGCCAATGACAAAATATCGTGTGAATGGATACCCGAACGTGCAGGAGGTTGGGTCATGCGCGCTTCCATCTGTTATTTTACCGGTACGGGGAATTCTCTGTATGTCGCGCGGGAACTCGCGTCGCGTATTGGCGCGGATTTGATGGCGATGAAATCCGTCGTGGGCAGCGATAAAATCGTTACGGACGCGGATTGCATCGGAATGGTATTCCCGGTATACAATCACCGGATTCCCTATATAGTCAAACGGTTTATTGAACGGCTTCATACAGCGAACGGGACGTACCTGTTTGCCGTCTGCACCTACGGAGGCAGCCCCTGCATATCGCTTTCCTTTCTTGCACAACTGCTGCGGGAGAAAGGGCTTGCGCTGTCTCTGGGATGCGGGGTAAAAATGCCCTACAATTACATTCATCCGGAAAGCGGCCTGAAAGGCCTTTTCCGGCCGTTCGTGCTGCATGAAACGCCGGAGGAAGAAATTGCCCGCATACTGTCGGACGCAAACGACAGAATAACCGCGATTTGCGAGGATGTGAAAGCCAAAAAACGCGGGCATATCCAAACGGAATATGAAAGATTGGAGCGCGCGATCGATTTGCTGGGGTTGCGGGTACTGCAAAAGAACGTATGGCTTAAAGTCGGTGGATACAAGGGGAAAACAAATTTATCCTGCATTGAGAGCGTTCAGCTGATGGACGCGGGCTTCTTCGCCGACGGCGATTGCGTGCGGTGCGGGACCTGCGCCGCCGTTTGCCCCGTTCACAACATCGTCATGACGGCGGACGGCCCCAACTGGCAACACCACTGCGAGCAGTGCTTTGCCTGCCTGCAATGGTGTCCGCAATTAGCTCTGCAATTTACAAGCGGGACGGCGGGGCGCAAACGCTACCATCATCCCGCCGTGTCCCTGTCCGATATGCGCTGATGTATATTCAATTGAGGTTTGACAGTTCCGTTACGATATAATCCGCCGGTATGTCCGTGGGCTCCGGCACGATGCCGATAACTCGCTGTGCCTCGTACGCGACGAGTATTGTCGTCGCGTTCGTGCATTTGGGCAGGAACCGGTCGTAATACCCCGCGCCCATGCCGATGCGGTTGCCGTGATCGTCAAACGCGGCGCAGGGCAATATGACCGCGTCAATGGCGGCGGGGTCGATCACCTCGGATTTTTCGGGGAGCGGCGCCCAGATGCCGAAACTGCCCCGTATCCATGAATCCGGGCCGTGGGGCCGCAGAGCCACGATGGTCGTTTTATCGGCGCAGTACGGATAAACAACGGTCTTTTGCATCGCCTGCGCCGCTTCCGCCACGCCGTCCACATTGACCTCGCCGCCGAAATGGCGGTAGACCATAACGACGCGCGCAGAAATAAACGCGGGCGTGTTTACGACCGCCCCCGTAATGCGCCTATCGAACTCCGCCCGGTCGGCGGGGGATACGCCGTCCCTGCCCGCGATGCCTAAGCGGCGAAGCTCCGCCTTTGCCCGCAATTTCATATCGTCAGAGTTCATAGCCGGTATTCTCAGTCCCATAGCCGTTCGGGATAAACGCCCTCGGTTTTGAGTGTGCGCACGGCGGCCTGCACGATGGGCATATCCTCGCGGTAGGTCACGCCGAACCACTTGTCATGGCTTTTCAGAACGCGCACGCTGGCCGCGCCGCTTTGTATCAGACCGTGCACGGAGGTGGGGAGCAGGTATTCGCACTTGAGCGGGTTATCCCGGAGGCCCGTGTTCAGAAACGGCGGGAAACCTGCTTCCAGTTCGTCCAGCAGCCCGGCGTCGAAGCCCCACAGGTTCATGGAGACGAGGGTTCCTTTTTTGATCACGACGGGGTGCCCGCCCTCCTCATATACGCCGCCGTCATCAAACTTACGGATGCCGCTGCATTCCTTGATGCGCGCTAAAAAGCCGTTCTCGTCCGCTTCGCAGACTCCGCGCGTGACCGCGCCGTGGTCCGTCAGCGTGTTTTCTACCTGATAGCCGACCATGGCGTATTCTCCGCGCGCGTGGGGCGCATTGAGAAATTCGAATATGGTGGCGTAAGCGCTACGGCCGTAGTAATCGTCCGCGTTGATGACAGCGAACGGGCCGTCTATAATCCCCTTGCAGCACAACAGCGCGTGCGAGGTGCCCCACGGCTTTTCGCGCCCTTCGGGTTTGGAATACCCTTTGGGCAGCATATCGAGCTCCTGAAACGCGTAACGAAGCTCGGCGCGATTACCGATGCGGCGGCCGATGACCTCGTGAAAATCCTTCTCGATGGCGCGCTTGATGATGCAGACGACGCGCCCGAAGCCTGCCTGCAGCGCGTCATATATGGAATAATCGATGATCAGGTTGCCGTATTCATCCACCGGGGCCATCTGCTTGAGTCCGCCGAAGCGGCTGCCCATTCCTGCTGCCAGTATGACAAGAGCGGGTTTCTGCATAAAGTTGAAAAACCTCCTCGTTTTGTGCATTACTCTCTTCCATACGATACTCCAAAGGCGCGCTGCTTGCAAGCCTTGGGGGCCGGTTTGCTTTTTTCACGCGTGGGTTGTATGATGAAATAGCATAGTTGTTTTATCCCCGGAAGGACACGAACGTATGGATAATTTCCTGCTCTCCGTTGAGGTCGTACTGCCGCTGTTTCTGATGATGGCGCTTGGATATCTGCTTCGGCGCATACTTGAACTGGACGACCGCTGGATCGAACTCACAAACAAGGTCATATTCCGCGCGCTGCTGCCGCTGCTGCTGTTTCGTAATATGTACGAAAGCGACCTTTCCGGTATGTCCGCGCCGGGTATGGCGGGGGTTGTGTTCCTTTGCATAGGCGCGCTTACGGCGACGTTTCTGGCTCTGAGTTTGCTTGTGCCCCGGCTGGAAAAGGAAAATGCCCGCCGAGGCGTGCTGATACAGGGCATGTTCCGCGGCAACGCCGCGATATTCGGGATACCCATCGCCACGCTGTTGTTTGGGAACGACATCACCGCGGTCGTATTGCTGCTGGCCTGCGTGGTCCCCCTTTTTAACGTGTTCAGCATCATCGCGCTGGAACGATATCGTTCCAGTGAATTGGGTCCCCGAGAAATTTTGCACGAAATTGTAAAGAATCCGCTTATCATAGGCATATTGCTCGGCCTTGCGCTCAACGCCCTGCACATAGACCTGCCCTCGCCCGTGAAAAGTGCGGCATGGGGTTTGGCTGATAGCACGACGCCGATATCCTTCTTGGCGCTCGGCGCTTCCTTCACGTTTGCGTCCGCCGCTAAAAACCGCCGCGAGCTGACCGGCGCGGTGCTGTTCAAGCTGGTTTTTCTGCCGCTCCTGTGGGTGGGGCTCGCGGGGATTTTGGGCTATCGCGGGCAGCAACTGACCGGCGTGCTGCTGATATTCGGGCCGCCCGCGGCGGTCAGCTCCTTCCCCATGGCCTGCGCGATGGGCGGGGATACGCAGCTGAGCAGCGAAATCGTGGTATTTACGTCGATATTCTCGATGCTGACCATGTTTCTCTGGATATTCGGGCTTAAATCGCTGGGCTGGATATAATCGAAGGGACTTGTGCGCAAGGAAGGAGATCCGTTGTGACTCAAAAGCTATTTCTTGACGACAGCTATAGTACACGATGCGAAGCGCGCGTGGTTTCCTGCGTGAAAGCGGAGGGCGGGTACGACGTTGAGCTGACGCAAACGGTGCTGTTCCCGACCGGCGGCGGACAGCCGCACGATATGGGCCGCATCGGCGGGGCGAACGTGCTGGATGTGACGGAGGAGGGCGAGCGCGTGCTGCACCGCGTGGACGTGCCGCTTGAAGTTGGGACGCAAGTGACCGTGGAAGTGGATTGGCCGCGCCGTTTCGACCATATGCAGCAGCACAGCGGCGAACATCTGCTATCCTTCGCAGCCAAAGAACTCTTTGGCGCGAAAAACGTCGGCTTTCACATGGCGGCCTCTTACTGCACCGTGGATATAGACGTACCGCTTACGGCGGAGGACGTCGCAAAATTGGAACAGCGCACCAACGAGCTGATTACGGCCAATCTCCCCGTAGAGCTTAGCTACGTGCAGGCCGAGGAGCTGGAGCATATGGAGCTTCGCAAGCGCGCGGCGGGGCTGACGGGCACGGTGCGCATCGTGTCCATGCCGGGCGGCGACAGTTGCACCTGCTGCGGCACGCATGTGAAGCAGACGGGCGAGATAGGCGCGCTCAAAATCACGGCGAATGAGCATTATAAGGGCGGCGAAAGGCTGGCGTTTGCCTGCGGGGGCCGCGCGCTCACGCATGCGCAGCGCATGCAGGGCATAGTGGACGGGCTCTCCCGCGCGTTTTCCTGCAAGGCGGAGGATGTCGCAGCCGCCGTGGACAAGCTGCAGCAGGAATTCGCGGCGGCGAAACGGGAGCTGAAATCGGCGCAGACGCGCCTGAGCGGTTATATAGCGGCGGAGCTGCTTTCCGGCGCGACGGCGGTGAAGAAACGGCGGCTGGTGGCCAAGGTCCTTGCTGATTATCCCGTCGCGCAGCTAAGGCCGCTGGCCCTCGCGCTGTGCGAAGAGGGGAATACGCTCGCGCTGCTGTTTGCGCAGAACGGGGACGCGGCGAATTACGTGCTGTGCTGCTCCGAAGGGCTGGGGCTGGATATGGGCGAGGTCGCGCAGGCCGTCAACGCGGCTACGGGTGGGCGCGGCGGCGGCCGGGGTACGTTGGCGCAGGGCAGCGCGAAATACGACGCGGCGCTGCCCGATACCGTTTCGCAGCTTGCGCAGTATCTTGCGCAGCGGCTCGCGGCGCTCAAATAATCAGTAAGTGCGTAAACCGCATGGAGGGTAATAAATGAAAATAGGAATCATCAGGTGCGCGCAGACGGAGGATTACTGTCCGGGTACGACCGATTTTAAGATGATAAAGGAAAAGAAGGGCGCTTTTGAGGGCGTGGAAGAGGAAATAGAGATCGTCGGATTCATCAATTGCGGAGGCTGTCCCGCGAAAAGAGCCGTTTTGAGAGCAAGGGAGCTTGTTGAGCGCGGCGCCGACACGATCGTATTCGCATCCTGCATACAAAAAGGGAATCCGATCGGCTATCCCTGCCCGTTCGCGAAAAAAATGAAGGATGTCATCGCGGAAAACCTGCCTGAATCCGTCAGGTATATCGATTATACGCACTAGATTGCAGGTAAGCATTAAAATGAGCTGTTTTTATGGGTAGTCGTATGGCGAGAATAACCATTGAAGGAATCCCGGCGATCATATGGGGGGAAGTATCCGAACGGGTTTTTATTGCCGTACACGGAAACATGTCCAACAAAGAGGATACCGTTATACGCATGCTGGCCGAAGAAGCCGGGCGGCATGGGTATCAGACGCTCAGCTTTGATTTGCCGGAGCACGGGGAGCGCGCAGAAGAAGGCGTCCCCTGCAAAGTGCAAAACTGCGTGCAGGATTTGCGCAAAATCATGCAGTACGCGCGAGGGCGCTGGGCGCAGGTGGGGCTGTTCGCGTGCAGCATGGGCGCGTATTTCAGCTTGCTGCAATACAGGGACGAGCCGCTGACGCAGGCGCTGTTCCTTTCACCCTTGGTCGATATGAAGCGGATTATCCAAAACATGATGACGTGGTTTGGGGTGACGGAGGACAGGCTCAAAGAAGAAGGGGAGATCCCAACGCCGGTGGGGCAGACGCTGTATTGGGATTATTACCGGTACGTGCTGGATCACCCCATAGAACGCTGGAACTGCCCCACTTCAATACTCTACGGGGCAAACGACAACCTCTGCGAGCGGGAAGTGATTGACGCGTTTGCGGGGAAGTTTGGCTGTGAGATGGAAGTAATGGATTCGGGAGAACACTTTTTCCATACGCCTGAACAACTGGAGTGTTATTCAGCGTGGCTCAGGCGGCGAATGCGCTGATTCCTGCTGACTTCTGCATAATAAAAACGGCTTCGCAGCTTAGCGAAGCCGTTTGTAGTATTTACTCTCTTGGAAACCTCTCGTCAAACAGCGCCTGCGCCGCTTTGCGCAGATCTTCAACAAAGCCTGCGTAATCGTCGATAAGCCGTTCCGCTTCCCCCGTCAGTTCCGCGCCGCCGCCGTGCTTGCCGCCGGTGGTGCTTACGAGCAGCTCAAAGCCGAGTGCTTCTTCCGTTTCCTTTACAATGCGCCACGCCTTGGAATACGCCATATCCATGGAGGCGGCAGCCGCGCGCAGCGAGTGCAGGCGGCGCACGCGCAACAGCAGCTCCGCAATGCCGGGGCCGAAGCATTTTTCCTTCGTGTACAGCCGTACCGAGAGCACGGGCCGCATGTCCGCCGCGTATTTCATAGCCCCATTGTATCGTATGTGTACCCCGGTTGACAAGCGGGGATTGCGGGTGTTATCCTGTTGGAAGAATAACGGATATGCAGGGGAGGGAGTCATATGCGGCTGACGGAGGCGCTCGGCATCGGGCCGGGGGTTATCGCCTGTATCGGCGGCGGCGGCAAGACTTCCCTCGTGCTTCGTCTGGCGGAAGAATGCAAGGAAAAGGGCCGCGTGATCGTTTGCTCCACGGCAAAAATGCACATGCCCGAGGGCATGCCCGAGCTGCTGCCGGACGCGGGCGGCATAGAGGCGGCGTTTCACGCGCACAATCCCGTCGCGGTGGGCGTGCGCACGCCGGAGGGCAAGTTTACGCTGGATATTTCCCAAATCGGCCTGTTGCGGGCGCTTGCGGACTATGTCCTCATAGAGGCGGACGGTTCCAAGGGGCTTCCGCTCAAGGCTCACGCGCCGCACGAGCCTGTTATCCCCGCAGAAGCTGACAAAGTCGTACTTGTCATCGGGATTGACGGGTTGGGGAAACCTATTCTACAAGCCGCGCACCGGCCGGAACTGTACGCCGCGCTGCTCGGGGAATCGCTTGCGCATATTGTCACCCCGCGCGACGCTGCGCGGGTCATACAGGCGGAAGCGCTGCACGATACCGTATTCATCAACAAAGTCGAAACAGAAGCGCAGCTTGCGCTGGCAAAGGAGTTGGCGAAGGAACTCGCCTGCCCCGTCGTCGCCGGCGCGCTGCAAAAACAGGAAAGGGAACTATGCTTGTTGTCATAAAAGGTGCGGGGGATATCGCCACGGGCATCGCGCTTCGGCTGTATCGCGCCCGGTTTGATATCGTCATGACGGAGATCGCGCGGCCTACCGCAATCCGGCGGACGGTAAGCTTCTCCGAAGCTGTGCATCTTGGCGAGACGACCGTGGAAGGCGTTACGGCGGAGCTCGTGCGGGACGCCGCCGCCGCGCGCGAAGCTGTTGCGCGCGGGCGGATTGCCGTGCTCGTCGATCCGGAAGCCGCCTGCATACGGGCGTTGAAGCCTGACTCAGTGGTGGATTCCATACTCGCGAAAACCAATCTCGGCACCCGCATCGGCGACGCGCCGGTGGTGGTAGC
>JAEWWD010000071.1 GCA_023396535.1 Bacillota bacterium | reverse complement strand
TATTTATACTGATTCTTTTCTACGCATTGTGCGCTTCCTGCTGGAACCTCGTATGCGGTTTTGTGGGCGAGCTGTCGCTTGGCCATGCCGTATTTCTGGGATTTGGCGCTTACGTTTCCACGCTGCTCCTGATGGACTGTTCGCTTTCCCCCTGGGTCGGTATGTTTATCGCCGCTATTATCACCTCACTGTTCGGCATATTGGTGGGCCTGCCCTGCTTCAGGCTGCACGGCCCGTATTTTGCCCTGACGACCATTGCATTGGGCGAATTGATCCGCATATTTGTGGAAAACAATGAAAAGGTTTTCGGCATCAACCTGCGCGGCGCTATGGGACTGGTGCTCAAACAGACGGGGAACCAGTTTATCGCGTTCGAATTTGCGGATAAGATGACCTATTATTATGTGCTGGTCATTCTGGTCGCGATTACGCTCTTTATTACCTGGCGCATCAAAATCAGCAAACTCGGATTTTATCTTACGGCAATCAAGAGCGACCCGGACGCTGCGGAATCTCTTGGCATCGCATTAACGAAATATAAGCTCATCGCCATGGCTGTAAGCTGTTTTCTGATCTCCTTTGCGGGCACGTTTTATGCGCAATATTTCCGTTACGTCGGCCCGTCGCGCATTTTCAGCCATGATATGTCCATACAGATCGCGCTGATTGCGCTGGTCGGCGGGCAGGGAACCGTATTCGGGCCTTTGATGGGCGCTTGCCTGCTGGTGCCGATTACGGAGTTCCTTTCGGAAGAATTCGGCGGAGCATTGCCGGGCCTGCACCTGTTCATCTACGGCGTCGTCATGATATTCGTCGTATTTTACATGCCCAAGGGTATCTACGCGTACATCACGCGGTTCTTCAGGAGTATGGAAAATAAAATTTTCGGATGGAATAAAAAAGGCGGGAAATCCATTGGGAAAGGAGAGAAGTGAATATGGCGGCCATTATAAAGCTCGAACATGTTACCAAGAAATTCGGCGGGCTGACTGCCGTTGATGATTTCAGCGGCGAGGTTGAAACCGGCTCGATCATAGGCTTAATAGGGCCGAACGGCGCAGGGAAAACCACGCTGTTCAACATGATGTCCTGCACATATCCTCCGACCTCCGGAAAAATATCCTATAAGGGTGAGGATGTGACGGCGGCAAGGACGGATTCCATGGCAAGACGCGGCCTTGCGAGAACCTTTCAGGTTACCAAGCCTTTTGGGGATATGACGGTGATCGAGAACTTTATGGTAGGCGCGTTTTTGCACACGCGCGACCGTATAGAGGCAAGAAAACAGGCTGAAGAAATTTACGGCTATATCGACATGACCTGCGGGCGGGATAAGCCGGCAAACGAAACGACGACCGTCGACCGCAAAAAACTGGAAATCGGCAGGGCGCTTGCCACGAAACCCGAGCTCCTGCTTCTGGACGAAGTCATGGCCGGCTGCAACCCGCAGGAAAAGCTGGAATTGGTGAAGACTTGCAGGAAAATCCGGGAATCCGGAGTCACGCTGCTGGTAATCGAGCACGACATCAAAACCATCATGTCCCTGTGTGAGAGAATATTCATCCTGCATCGCGGCGCGAAACTGGTGGAAGGCACGCCTGACGAGGTTGCGAACGATCCTCGTGCGATCAGTGCGTATTTGGGGGAGGATTACAATGCTGGATGTAAATGAAATTTATGCCGGATACGGCGACATTGAGATTGTACACGGCATCTCGCTCAAAGTGTCGGAAAAGCAGATCGTAGCCATCGTGGGCGGTAACGGAGCCGGCAAATCCACGTTTATCAAGGCGCTCATGGGGATGATCCCCACCCAAAAAGGCCGCACTATGTTTGAGGGAAAACCCATTACCAATATGGAAACCCATAAGATCTGCGACCATGGCATCACGCTTATTCCGGAAGGCAGGCAGCTTTTTCCGAATATGACTGTGGAAGAAAACCTGGATATCGGCGCCTGCACGTGCAAGACAATACATAACCGCGCCAAAAAGAAAGAAGAAATGTTTGATCTTCTGCCGAGGCTGCGCGAGCGCGCCAAACAGCTGGCGGGGACTCTTTCCGGCGGCGAGCAGCAGATGGTCGCTACCGCGCGCGCGCTTATGAGCAGCCCGAAGCTGCTGGTGATGGACGAACCTTCCTGGGGCCTTGCGCCTATCCTTGTAACTGAGCTTTTCCAGACGATCGAAACGGTTCGCAGCGAAGGTACGTCGGTTTTGATCGTGGAACAGAATGTTGGCAAAACACTTTCCATGGCCGACTGGGGCTATGTATTCGAGAACGGCTGTGTCACCATGGAAGGCCCGGGCAAAGAACTCCTCTGCCACGAGGGCCTGAAGAAAGCGTATCTGGGGCTTTGAGCCGCACAGGTTCAACGCTCATTTCAACAACATGAGGTGGTTTGATGTTAAGCGAAGAGAAAATCCGGGAACTCAAGAAGTTCTCCAAACAGATTCAGATCGAGACCGTAAAGATGATCGCGTGTTTGGGCGTTGGCCATTTGGGCGGATCGCTTTCCATTGCGGACGCGCTGGCCGTGCTTTACGGCGCACAAATGAAATACGATCCCAAGAATCCCAAGTGGGAGGAACGGGATTGGTTCATTTGCTCCAAAGGGCATGCCGGCCCCGCGGTATATTCCGCGCTGGCGCTCGTAGGCTTTATGCCGATGAGCGAATTAAAAACGCTTAATCGCCCCGGAACAAACCTTCCCTCCCATTGCGATCGCCTGAAGACCCCCGGCATCGATATGACGACCGGTTCTCTGGGGCAGGGATCGTCCACCGCGGCTGGCATTGCGCTTGCGCACAAGATGAACGGTAAACCGAACACCATTTATCTGATGCTGGGCGACGGCGAAATCAACGAAGGCCAGGTTTGGGAAATGGCCTTGTTTGCCGGGACGAAAAAACTTTCCAACCTGATAGCGTTTGTGGATTACAACAAGCTGCAGCTTGACGGGCCCACCAAAGAGATCTGCGATGTTGGCGACGTCGCGAAAAAGTTCGAGGACTTCGGCTGGTATGCGCAGGATATCGACGGGCACGATGTCGCGGCAATCCATGCGGCCATAGAAAACGCCAAGGCGCAGAGGGAAAAGCCATCCATGATCGTGCTGAACACGGAAAAAGCGCACGGCTGGAGCGCAATGGCGAACAAGACCGGCAGCCACAGCGCCAACATTACAGCAGAATTGCTGGAGGATGCGCTTAACGAGATGAACGCGGCGCTCAAAAGCATCGAGGAAGGGAAGTAAGCAACATGAGCATTCAAGTTGCCGGCGAAATGGCGCAGGAAAAAGAGGAAATGCGCAAAGCGTTTTGCAGCGTCCTGATGGAACTGGCAGAAAACAATAAGGATATTATCGTACTGGACGCGGACCTGATGGGGGCGATGGGCACAAAGCCTTTCGAGGCGAAATATCCGGAGCAGACGATAGACTGCGGCATACAGGAAGCAAACATGATCGGCGTGGCCTGCGGCCTGTCCGCTGTGGGGAAGATACCTTTCGCGCATACGTTCGCCCCGTTTGCGACAAGGCGTGTCTGCGACCAGGTATTTATGTCGGGCGTATATGCAAGAAACAACGTCAAGATCATCGGTTCCGATCCGGGGATTACAGCCCAGATCAACGGCGGCACGCATATGCCGTTTGAGGATATGGGCATCATGCGCGGCCTGCCGGAAATGACGGTGCTGGAGCCGACGGATATCACCATGCTCAAATGGATGATCAGGGAAATGGCGGCGACCTACGGCATGCAGTATATGCGCCTGGTCAGAAAATCCTGCGCGAAAGTTTACGAAGAAGGCTCCAGCTTCACGATGGGGAAAGCCGCGCAGCTTCGCGACGGAAAGGACGTCACCATCATAGCGAGCGGCTACTGCGTGGCGGAAGCTTACAAGGCGGCAAAAGAGCTCGATAACCAGGGCGTCAGCGCGCGCGTCCTCAACATGTTCTGCTGGAAGCCCGTCGATCAGGAAGCGATCATCAGGGCGGCGGCCCAAACGGGCGCTATCGTTACGGCCGAGAACCATAATGTCATTAACGGCCTGGGCTCCGCCGTGGCCGAAGTTCTTGTAAAGAACAGGCCGGTTCCGGTTGAAATGATCGGCGCGCAGGACGAATTCGGCGAGGTCGGCGATTTGGAGTATCTGTCCGAACGCTTTAAGCTCAATGCCAAATATATCGCCGAGGCGGCGCGCAAGGCAATCGCGCGCAAGGCAATCGCGCGCAAGGCGTAAAGTGCGACGGAGGCATAGCTCAGGGTCCTGAGCGGCGACGGCAGGACGGTACGGCGGCTTTGTTCGGCCTTGGAAGGAAGGCCAAAAAAATTGAAATCGAGGGTTAACGACATGAAAGCGGCAATCATTCAGAAGCCCGGGGTAATGGCGCTTTGCGAAGTGCCAAAGCCGGTTATCGGGGACGGCGAGGCGCTTATCCGGGTCACTTATATCGGCGTCTGCGGGACGGATGTGCATTTACTGCACGGCCATCATGCGACTGCGACGTTCCCGCTGATCCCCGGGCATGAATTTATCGGCGAGCTTGTGGAAATCAAGGGGAAAGACGCGGACCATTTCAAGGCAGGCCAGCGTGTCGTCGCACAGGAAGTCCTTTCCTGCGGACAATGCACGGCTTGCGCGAAGGGCGAGGACAACGTCTGCCAGTCTCTGCGGATTATCGGTATCCATGCGGACGGCGGGTTTGCCCAATACGTCAAGGTTCCCATACGCAAGATGCTTGCGGTTCCCGATGGAGTTGACGATTTGCTGGCGGCGATGACGGAGCCCCTTGCCGTGGCGGTACACGATGTTCGCGTAAGCGGCCTAAAGGTGGGCGAAAACGTCCTGGTGGTCGGAGGCGGTCCCATCGGGATGCTGATTGCCATCGTCGCCAGAGCCGCGGGCGCGAGGCAGATCGTGATTTCCGAGATCAACGAATTCCGGCGCAATTTCGCAGCCGAAATGGGGTTTGACGTCATCGATCCCACAACGCCGGATTTCGATAAAAAACTCTCCGAACTATCCGGCAGCGAAGGATTCGACGTCAGTTTCGAGGTGGCTGGCGTAAAATCCGCTATCACGACCTGTATCGACCATACGAAATGCACGGGCACCGTGATGGTGATCGCCATAACTAACCAGCCGTATCCGGTGGATACCGGCAAGATATTCGCCAAGGAGCTCACCGTGAAAGGCGTGCGTATTCACAATTTCTATAACTTCAAAGGCGCGCTTGATCTGCTGCAGGTCAGGCAGGTGGCGGATGATGTGAGGAAGCTTATTTCGAAAGTATTCCCGTTTTCCGAAATATGCGAGGCGTTTGAATATGCGGAGCACGGCGCGGACAGCTTCAAGGTTCTGGTGAAGATAGACTGACCCGACGGCGACCGGCGAAGCCGGAGCCTTAAGGAATATGCAAAACACATCGCGGAGGGAGGAACACCAATGCCATACATTCGTTTTGAAGTGAATCAGGATCTGTCGCAGGAGAAAAAGGCAATGATCGGGCGCGGCGCCGCACAAGGCGTGACGGTGATTCCCGGTAAAATCGCAGACAGGACGATGGTCCATGTATCGGACCGGTGCAGCTTTTATTTCCACGGTTCCGACCGTCCGATCGCCTTTGTAGAAATAAGGCTGTTCAACAAAGCGGAGAAACAACATAAGAAGGCGCTTGCCGAGAGCCTGTATTCGGTGCTTGACCGGGAATTGGGGATCGCGAAAGACGACGTGTACATGAACATCATTGAATTGTCGTCCTGGGGCAAGGACGGTTCTCTGACATTTTCAGAAAACTGGGACGGCTGAGGAGGTTCTGATGAATAAGGTTGATCTGCTGTTTGAGCGGCATTCCGTACGCCGCTATACGGGCGAAGCGGTCGCCCCGCAGGATGTAAAGACCATATTGGAAGCGGGCATGTCCGCGCCGTCGGCGCGCAATTCGCAGCCCTGGGAGTTTCTTGTCATCCAGGATCGGGGCAAGCTTACGGAATGCGCGGCGATACGGCCATACTGGAAGATGCTTGAGGAAGCCCCTCTGGCAATTCTCGTACTGGCTGATCTGAAAGACTATTCAGCCTCCAGCCCGGACTTCTTTATTCAGGATTGCTCCGCCGCGTCACAAAACATATTACTTGCGGCCACCGCATTGGGCTATGGCGGCGTTTGGCTGGGCATACATCCGCTTGCGGAACCGCAGGAACGCCTGCGCGCCCTCCTCGGAATTCCCGAAGAGGTTATACCGGTTATGCTGCTTCCCATCGGCCGTCCCGTGGAGCCGCTGGAAGTACAGCGGCGCACAAGGCCCGAGAAGGTTCATTACGACGTCTACTGAGAAGCATCCTTATGAAAGCGAGGCACAGATATGATAGACTTTTCACTTTGCATCTCCACCCGAACGGTATTTGGCAACGGCGTGCATAAGCAGGCGGGGGCCATTATCAAGGAATACGGATTTACAAAGGTACTGCTGGTATACGGCGGGCAAAGCATCAAGAAGTGCGGCCTTTATAATACGATAACGCAAAGCCTCCGGGACGCCGGTATCGCGTTTGCAGAGATGGGCGGCGTGCGGCCGAATCCCACGGTGGCGTTCTGCCGCAAGGTCGCCGCGTTTGCCAAGGAAGAAAACGCGCAGTTGTTTTTAGCCGTGGGCGGCGGCAGCGTTATCGATACCTGCAAATGCGCGGCGCATGCCGTGGCAAATGACGCCGATGTGGCGGATATTCTGTTCAGCCGGGTTCCCGTAAAAAAGACGATTCCTGTCGGCGTGGTTTTGACGATCGCCGCCGCCGGCAGCGAAACCAGCGACAGCCTTGTGCTCACCGACGAGGAAAGCGGCCTCAAGCGCGGCCTTGGCATTCAGCTCAACCGTCCCCTCTTCGCCGTCATGGACCCGACGCTTACCTATACGCTTCCCCCCTATCAGACGGCAAGCGGCGTTACCGACATCATGATGCATACGATGGAACGCTACATTCATCTGGATCAGGGAGACCACGATCTGGTGGACCGGGTCAGCGAAGGGCTTCTTAAATCCGTCATAGCGGCGGGGCGAAAGGCGCTTGCGGATCCGGAGGATTACGATGCGCGCGCCACGCTGATGCTGGCCGGGAGCTGGTCGCACAACGGATTGACTGGCGCGGGCTGCAAATTCATTATGAACGCCCACAAGCTGGAGCATGAAATGAGCGCCGTCGATCCGTGCATCGCGCATGGCGCGGGTTTGGCGGTCGTCTGGCCCGCCTATCTGGAATACATCCATAAGGGCGATCTGGCGCGGTTCGTGCAGTACGCCGAGCGGATATGGGACGTAGAACCGGGCGACCCGGAGGCCGTCGCCATGGAGGGAATCAGGCGCACCCGGGCATATTTCAATGAAATCGGCATGCCGGCGACGCTGCGCGACGTGGGGCTATCCAAGGCCGATATACCGGTAATGGCGGATAAAGCCACGAATGGCGGGAAAACCGTATTCCCCTCCCCCATCTCGCTGGACCGGCAGGCGTTTATCGATATTTACAATCTCTGCTTATAAAATGGTTGCAATACGCGGGAGGCAAGTGGAAAAAATCGGCGGGTTTCGCTGGGCGGCTGCAGGACCGCTGCCATGCCCGGCGAATCAGTATTGCCGCACATAAAACACTGAAATTGAAAACAGAAATTGCTTCCGGTGCTTCCGGGATGCGCGCAGGCGGCAAATAGCCGAAACAAAAGCTGCGACAGGCATCACGGGATATACCGTTAATAAAGTGTGCGGTTTACATCGTTTTCAAGGCCTTTCATACCCACGCAGGTATAACCGTTGCTGCGGCGGTAGCGGCTGCAACCCGCGCGAGTGGCGTGGCCGGATTATAAAAGAAACAAGGAGAGACGCATATGATCCAACTGGTTTTTAAGCCGACCGTCCACAAATACGACAGTTGCAAGGCGTTCGCGGAAGCATTCAAGCTTGGCGACAGGGATTTGGTATTATCCAACGAGTACATTTACAACCCCTATTTCGGCGATATGAAATTGCCTGCAAAAACGATTTTTCAAGAGAAATTCGGCATGGGCGAGCCGACGGACGTAATGGTGGAAGCCATTATGGCCGAAGCGGCAAAGATGAAGTATCAGCGTATCGTTGCGATCGGCGGCGGCACGGTCATCGATATCGCAAAGGTGCTTGCGCTCAAATGCAGCGGCAGCGTGGACGAATTGTACAATGCGATGCCTGATCTTGAAAAAGCCTGCGAACTGATCATCGTCCCCACCACCTGCGGCACAGGCAGCGAGGTAACCAACATTTCCATACTTAACCGCACCCGTATCGGTACAAAGATGGGTATCGTATCCCCCGCGATGTTTGCAGATTTCGCGGTGCTCATACCGGAGCTTCTGCATAATCTGCCGCTCGGCGTGTTTGCCACAAGCTCGATCGACGCGCTGGTGCACGCCGTGGAATCCAGCCTTTCGCCCAAAGCGACGCCCTATACGAAGCTGTTCGGGTACAAAGCCATCGAGATGATCATCGGCGGCTTCCGCAGAATAGTAGCGGCGGGAAACACCAAAGAAAGCCGCATCGCGGAATCCGAAGATTTCCTGATCGCCTCCAACTATGCCGGCCTCGCATTCGGCACCGCCGGATGCGCAGCGGTGCATGCCATGGCGTACCCGCTGGGCGGCGTTTACCATGTTGCGCACGGCGAAAGCAATTATGCGCTGTTTACCGGCGTGTTAAAGAACTACCTTGAGATTCAAAACGCCGGCGAAATTCTGATCATGAACGAGTTTCTCTCAAAGCAGCTCGGCTGCCCGGTCGGGGTGGTTTACGACGAGCTTGAGAAGCTGCTCAATACCATTTTGCCCAAGAAGCCGTTGCATGAATACGGCGTAACCAAAGCGGACCTGCAACTATTTACGGACAGTGTAATGACCACGCAGGGCCGATTGATGGCGAATAATTTTGTACCGCTGGATGCGGCGCGCGTTCTGAAGATATACATGGAACTTTACTAACCGATGTGCATTGAAAGGAGCGAAAAGACAATGGCGCTTATGACGGGAGAACAGTATATCGAATCGATTCGAAAAATCAATATGCAGGTTTACATGTTCGGGCAGAAGGTGGAAAACCCGGTGGACGACCCTATTCTTCGTCCCTCGCTGAATTCCGTCCGCGTGACCTATGATTTGGCGCAGATGCCGGAATATCAGGATTTGATGACGGCGATTTCCCCTTATACGGGGAGACGCGTCAACCGTTTTACGCATCTTCACCAGTCCACGGAAGATTTGATGAAAAAGGTCAAAATGCAGCGCCTGTGCGGCCAGAAGACCGCCGCATGCTTCCAGCGCTGCGTGGGAATGGACGCGTTCAACGCGCAGTTTTCGACCACCTATGAAATCGACAAAAAGTACGGAACCGGCTATCACGAGAACTTCAAAAAGTTCCTGGTCTATTGCCAGGAGAACGACCTTACCGTCGACGGCGCAATGACCGACCCCAAGGGCGACCGTTCGCTCTCGCCGAGCCAGCAGGCGGATCCGGATATGTACCTGCGCGTTGTGGAACGGCGCCCGGACGGCATCGTGGTGCGCGGCGCAAAAGCGCACCAGACCGGTATACTGAACTCGCACGAGGTGATCGTTATGCCTACGATCGCCATGAGGCCGGAAGACAAGGATTATGCCGTTTCCTTTGCGATACCGCTGGATACGCCGGGCCTGTTCATGATCATCGGCCGCCAGAGCTGCGATACGCGCAAGCGCGAAGGCAGCACGATGGACGTCGGCAACCCGGAGTTTGGCGGCGTCGAGGCGCTGACGATATTTGACGACGTATTCGTGCCCAATGACCGCATATTCCTCAACGGAGAGACGGAGTTTGCGGGCATGCTGGTCGAGCGGTTTGCGGGCTATCACCGCCAGAGCTACGGCGGCTGCAAAGTCGGCGTGGGCGATGTGCTTATCGGCGCGGCGGCGGTTGCGGCGGATTATAACGGCGCGGCAAAAGCAAGCCATATCAAGGATAAGCTGATTGAAATGACGCATTTGAACGAAACGCTGTACTGCTGCGGCATCGCGTGTTCCGCCGAAGGGTATCCCTCCGAGGCCGGCAACTATATTATCGACCTGCTGCTGGCCAACGTCTGCAAGCAAAACGTGACGCGTTTCCCGTATGAAATCGTTCGTCTGGCGGAGGACATCGCGGGCGGGTTGATGGTGACCGCGCCTTCCGAGGCCGACCTGCGGGATACTAAGCTGGGGCCCTACGTTGATAAATATCTCAAAGGCGTCAATTCGGTTTCTACCGAAAACCGTCTTCGCATCCTGCGCCTGATCGAGAACCTGTCGCTGGGTACGGCGGCGGTAGGTTACCGCACGGAATCCCTGCATGGCGCGGGTTCGCCGCAGGCGCAGCGCATCATGATTGCGCGGCAGTCCAATATTGCGCATAAGAAAGAGCTTGCCAAGGCAATCGCGCATATCCAGGAGTAAGGCCGGTTTCAGGATCCCCGTACACAGGCGTATGCCC
>JAEWWD010000103.1 GCA_023396535.1 Bacillota bacterium | reverse complement strand
AAGCCCTCCCACTTTATAATAAAAAAGAATATCGTCGCCGCCGAAGGCGGCGATACCTCTGATACTTATAGGGCGTAGGAGCAAAACCGGCTTTAAAAAGCGTAAATTTCCTAATCAAATATCAAACACGGAGGAATCAAGTATGCGAATAGCGGTCGCCAGCGAAGGCAAAAACGTAACGGAACATTTCGGCCACTGCGTCAATTTCAACATTTACGACGCGGAGGGCGGGAAAATCGTCCGCGAGGAATCCGTAGAGAATCCGGGGCACAAACCGGGCTTCCTGCCCAACTTTCTGGCGGACCGGGGCGTTGAGGTCATCATCAGCGGCGGCATGGGCGGCGGCGCGGTGGACATTTTCAACGAGCGGAACGTGGAGGTCGTAGTCGGCGCCTCCGGCGACGCGCGGGAGGCCGCCGAGCGGTATCTCCGATGCGAGCTGTTTTCAACGGGCTCCGTTTGCCACGAGCACCAGCATCACGGCGAGTGCGGGGAATAAGCGCATGTCAGTGGGATTGTTTACGGACGAAGTCATCGACCATTTCACGAATCCCCGCAACGCCGGGGAAATGGAGGATGCGGACGCTGTCGGCGTCGCGGGGGACCCGGACTGCGGTGACGCCATGGAGCTGTACATCAAAGTGAAGGACGATGTCGTTACCGACGCGAGCTTTCTGATCTGCGGGTGCGTGGCGGCGCTCGCCTCGGCCAGCATGACCACCGTGCTCGTAAAGGGCAAAACGCTCGAGGAAGCGCTGCGCATCACCAACGAGGATATCGCGGCGGCGCTCGGCGGCCTGCCCGGCCACAAGGTGCACTGCTCCGTACTGGGCGCGGAGGCTATCAAGAGCGCGGTGGAGAATTACAGGGAGAGTCAAAAAGGGTAAAGCCTGATGATAACAAGGGCGCGCAGCGGTTATCGTCCCCCCTGACGAACGGCTGCGCGCCAGCTTTCATAGCCGCTCCGGTTTCGGGGCGGCTTTTTTGCCGTTCGTAAGCCGTGCTCATATTTTTTCGGAAATTCTTGTCTGTGACGGAACCCTTGACAACGTTCCTGAATATAAGTATATTATAAAATGCTTATGAACAAACGGCACGACGAAAGGGGAGAGGCGGCATGACGGAACACGCGGTGCGAAGCAAAAGCGGCGCAAGCCGGCTCGAAGAAAACGCGAAGAAGATCGCGGAGCTCTTAAAGGTCCTGGCGAACGAAAACCGGCTTCTCATACTGTGCGCCCTCATGGAAGGCCCCAGGACAGTGAGCGGCCTCTGTGAAAAAATACCGTCCATCACGCAGTCGGCGCTGTCCCAGCATCTGGCGTTACTAAAAGCGCACGGCATACTCGATTGCGTCAAGTCCGGCCAGAACGTGACGTATTCCATTGAGGACCGCCGGGTGGAGGAAATCATGGCGGTGGTCAGGCGGCTGTATTGCGAAATTTAACCCGCCCGCAGGACAGATACGGAAGATTTTTAATCAATATGTTTCTGAAATAGAAGGAGGAAACCCAGTATGGCAATGACGATCAACAAGGTACGGTGCCCGCAAAACCACAGATGTCCGGCGATCATGGTCTGCCCCAAAAAGGCCATCACGCAGGACGGCCCGTTTTCGCTGCCGGTCATCGATGCGGATGCCTGCATCGAGTGCGGCAAGTGCATCCGGTTCTGCCCGCGCCGGGCGATAGAAAAGATAAGTTAAATTTTAAATGCAATGATAAAGCCCGAGTTCGTTTTGACTCGGGCTCAATTATGATAACAGTTTTGTAATTGCCTCATCTACCCGATCTTTCGCAGTACCATCTCCATGATCAAGTATAAATATATCGATCATTTCAGATTTATAGTCAACCATTTTATTAATCAGTGATTTTGTATCAGAAGCAAGAAAAGAAATAGTTTTGTCTCTGTTTACGATTTTAATAGCGTCCCGAATTGATTCGTCTTTTGGCATTGTATCGCAGTCTTCAGCCCGCAAATGAGATGGAATACTTTCCAAACTGACAGAAGTACTTACATATCCAATATACTCAGGGTTAATATGGGCCAGTTCAGCAATTTGATGCTGTTTCTTGTCCATAGCCCATTTTAGAAGAAAAAACGAAGAATCATTAACTGGTTCAGTTCGTCTGGTAGTTCCTATTTTTGGTACAATATCACTAAGAGTATGTATATGAATAGGCTTATTCCTGAAAGATAAGGTTTCCCATAAAATTTTGACAAACTCATCATCGCTTGATATTGAGTAATCGGATATTGTTTTCCACATTGTATCATCACAGAAACAATAAAACAGATTAGTACCTACTAATTGAGCTATATCGAGGTATGATTTATATGGACAATCTTTCAGTTCTGTAATTGCCTTATATAACAGAGCTTTTGCTACGGCTTCAAAAGCCATAGCAGTTTTGTGCATAACAGTTTGCACATAATGAAAGTAGCGACTCATTATAAAATGCTCAATGGCATGTTTACCATGATAATCAATAGCTATTATGTTTAGCTTCTTTTTTTGTCCAGCCTCGTCATAACTATATTCTTCTATACAAAGCTGTTTGATTATATACTCTAAATCGATATTTCCAAAAACTACCCCAGCTTGGCGAGAATCTCTTAATAAATAATCTAATCGGTCGGCGTCAAGGCTGGAGTGCATTAGTTGGGAATAGACCCATTTCTTGTTCCAATTTCGCCAGTAATAATCTCTCCAATTTCAACTGGATCAATTGAATTATCACAAAGAATTTTGGATATCTCCGGATCGTTTTGTATTACATAGGCTCCTAGATGCTCATGGTTAATTGATTTATTTTTCCTTTGATTTGCAATGCTACTAATTAACAGCTCTGACTCAATGGGGTCTTCCATAATTGAAGCGGACATTCTTGAATTCTCTACAAAGCTATATACGGCTTCAGATAAGTGCGAGAATGGGTAATGGCCTACATCATGTAACAACGCTGCAATTCTCAGCTTTTTTACATCGTCGATCGTAAAGAGTTCAGGATTAATATCACAATATTTATGATAAAGGTGATAACACATTTTTCCCATTATGCAAAGAACGCCAAGCGAATGGGCGAATCTGGAGTGCTCACCACTGGGAAAAACATATGAAGAGAAACCCATTTGACGGATTCTACGTAACCGTTGCATGGCCTTTGTATCTAGTAGTTGAACCTCAATCCTAGATAACCCTATCAACCCATATATGGGGTCATTTATGGTTTTGCAATTGAAATCAGATTGAAAGCTCATAATTACACCAGCAAATAACTAGCTAATTTCAATTCCTTTAAAAATGGAATAGGCTTCAATACCTGCATTAATGTTATCAGAACTGAACTGAGGTTTAAGCTCGTTAACTCTTAATGTCAGTTTATCTTTGTTAATGATGCCTTTTTTATACCAATAGGAAATGGATGCCAGAAGTTCATACCATGATGATACCCCTAAATCTCTAGCATAACTAGAGTTGGTTTCGAGCTTATTTACCTTATCTACCATTTCTTTGTATTCAGTCTTGAAATTCTTGTCTTCAACAGACTCAAAGCCTTCAGGAATAATTCGATAAACAGCACTAGTTAAGTCAGGGGAATAAGGCCCATGTATATACCAGTTATAACTGAATCCTAAAGGTAAGCCTACATCCTGTAATAAGTAAATCTTTTTCTGAAGTAATATACGGTCAGAAATGCTGTCCAATGAAGTGCAATTCAATTCTCTCAATGCAACTGCTACTGGGATGTAATCATTCCTCAAAACGAACACCTCCCCCAATTTATATTGATATGCTATAATATTACTAGTATTAGTTCAAGTTGTCAAAGTTATGTGTGAAAATGCATAAAAACAATCATCGTTATAACAAGTCGCATTCTCATAAAACCTGAAGCAAAGTCTACTCACTCTCATTGCATTCTATCCCCGCTTGGGGTAAACTGGTTTTTGGAACAGAGCAATCCCGCAAACGCAACTCAATAACCGGCTTCTGCTCTGCGCAGGGGCTTTTTTCTTATCAATCCTGAAAGGTCATGAAGCTATGGCATATACCGGCATACTGTTCAAATCCTCCGTTCAGCCGCGTCTGCAAGCCGAAGCCCCCGCGTATTTCGCGGATTTAAGCCTGGACCGCGTCGTAAGTTCCATCACGTCGGGGCGCAGGGAGTACGACTTAAAACCGCTGTTCTATACGCCGCTTACAAGCGCGGAGGAAATCCGCTTCCGGCAGGAGATCATGCGCGATATCCGCGACGGCGCGCTGTTCGAGGCCGTGAAGGGGTTCGCGAGAGCCATCTATCTGGTGGAGATCGGCCTGCAGTCCATGGAAAAGAATGCCGCGCAGCCGGGCGCGTCCCCGTGGGGATACCTCGAAAAAGGGGAGCTGCTGGAATACGCCTGCACATACTGCAACAGCATCGATCAACTGGCGGGCGGTCTTCCGGCTGCGGCGATATCCTCGGAGGGGCTTCTCGCGTTCCGGGAATTCCTGCTCAGTTATGCCGCGTCCCGCGACTATATGGCGCTGCGCGCCGAGGCGGCCGCGCTCAAAAAAGAGCTGTCCGACGTGGAGTATTGCCTGCTCATCAAAGATGGGGGGGTCAAAGTGCGCAAATACGACGGCGAGGAGGACTGCACGCCGGATATCGAGAGCCTGTTCGATCGCTTCCGGCAGGGCGACGCGGAGGATTACACCCAGCGCGTGCCGGAAGAGCCGTATTCCCGCAAGGTGGAGTCTCAGGTGCTGCAAACGGTGGCGCGGCTGTACCCGCCGCTGTTCGCTCAGCTTGACGCGTTCTGTGAAAAGCACCGTGCGTTTTTGGAGAAGGCATTCTGCGATTTCGCGCGCGAAGCGCTGTTCTATATCGCGTATCTCGAATATATCGCGCCGTTTGAGCGCGCGGGGTTGAAGTTCTCCCTGCCCCGCATACAGGCGGGGCGCGCGCCTGTTACAGCCTCCGGCATGTTCGATCTCGCGCTCTCGGAAGAACTGCTCGCGCAGGGCAAGCCCGTCGTGTGCAACGACTTCGCGCTTTCGGAGCGGGAACGGGTCGTCATCGTGACCGGCCCCAACCAGGGCGGCAAAACCACGTTCGCGCGCGTGACCGGGCAGATCTATCATCTTTCGGGGCTTGGGTGCCCCGTACCGGCGGCGGACGCGAGCCTTTGTGTATGCGACCGCATATTCACGCATTTTGAGCGGGAGGAAACACTCGTCAACCTCAGCGGCAAGCTGCAGGACGATCTGATCCGTATCCGTGAAATATTGGAAAACGCCACGGGCGACAGCGTGATACTCATCAACGAAATACTCGCCTCCACCACGCTTAGGGACGCGGTGTTCATAGGCAAACAGATCATGGACCGCATTTTGGAGCTTGGCTCGCTGTGCGTGTGCGTCACGTTTTTGGACGAGCTGGCCGCTTACAGCGACGCCATCGTCAGCATGGTCAGCACCGTATCGCCGGACGACCCGGCCGAGCGCACGTATGAGGTCGTGCGCGGCCCTGCGGACGGGCTTGCGTACGCGGCGCATATCGCGCGGAAGTTCCGGCTGACCTATTCACAAATCAAGGAGCGTATACGGGCATGAAAGCGCATCTGCTGTACCCCAGCCGCGATTTTACGGAAGAATTCAGCTTCGGCGCGCACGAGAAGAGCCTGACGCAGGATCTGGAGCTCGCCATACTGTTCGAGGCCATGTCGGGCGGCGACGCGCTGATCGCCCAGACGGCCAAGCGCGCCCTGTTCAGCGGCCTGTGTGACTGCGGCGAAATCCGCTACCGGCAGGCCGCGCTTGCGGATTGCCTCAATAACCCCGCCGCCGCGCGGGAGATGTATGCCGTCGTGACCTCGGGCATAGAGCGCAAAAAGAAAGAATGGATGGGCGTGACGGGGCGGTATCTTTCCTCCATACTCAGCGGCTCCGTCAACATGCTCGCCATGTTTATGGAACATCTTCGCGAGCTTAGGCGCATCGCGGATCGTGAGGAGAAAAACTTCCAATCCGAGGCATTCCGCAATCTGTTCGCCGTGCTGCAGACGCAGCTGGACGACGCGTATTTAAGCGAAGTGGAAGGCCGGTTAAAAGAGCTGCGGTTTCGCGGCGGCATGCTCATGAGCGCGCGCATAGGCAAAAACAACCAGGGCACGGCCTACGTGCTGCGCCGCGAGGCCAGCGGCAAGCGCGGTTTTTTGAAGTGGCGGCTTGCGCCGGGCTTCTCCGTCAACCCGCGGGACGACAGCGAATGCTCGGATTTATCCCGCCGCAAGGACAGGGCCATCAACCGCACGGCCAACGCGCTCGCGCAGGCGGCGGACCATGTGCTCGCGTTCTTCCTCATGCTGCAGGAGGAGCTTTCGTTTTACGTCGGGGGCCTGAACCTGTATGACGCGCTCACAAAAGCGGGCTGCGCCATCGCGTTCCCGGAGCCGCTTCCTGCACAAGCGGGCGCGTATACGGTGCGCGGCCTGTACGACGCGAGCCTCGCGCTCTTGACCGGCGGTAAGACGGTGGGCAACGACATCGGCGCGGACGGGAAGAGCCTGCTCGTCGTAACCGGCGCGAACCAGGGCGGCAAATCCACGTTTTTGCGCAGCGCAGGCCAGGCGCAGCTTATGATGCAGTGCGGCATGTTCGTACCGGCGCGGTCGTACCGCGCAAGCGTATCCTCCGGCGTGTTCACGCATTTTAAAAAGGAAGAGGACAGCGCGAAGAGCGGCAAACTCAACGAGGAGCTGCAGCGCATGAGCGACGTCGTGGATGAAATACGCCCGCATTCGCTCGTACTTTTCAACGAATCCTTCGCGACCACCAACGAGCGGGAGGGATCGGAAATCGGCAGGCAGATCGTCCGCGCGCTGCTCGAGCGTGATGTACGCGTATTCTTCGTAAGCCACTTCTACGATTTCGCCCGCAGCTTCTATGAAGAGGACCTCACCACCGCGCTGTTCCTGCGGGCAGAGAGGCTGGAGGACGGCCGGCGCACGTTCAAACTTCTCCCCGGCGAGCCTCTGCGCACCAGCTACGGCGAGGACATCTACCGTAAAATTTTCGGAAAAGACGCATAACACTTGAAGCGATGCTTAAATAGCGCAGAATAGATACGTTGGGTTTTTCATTAACTCAGTACGGGCGGGAACCAACTTCCACGCCCGTTTATTATTCATGGAAATTCCATCGGGTTACATTGTTCATTCTGCAAAAGAGAGAGGCTTCCAATCCGTCATTTTTCAGCGGCATGTACGGTGAAAAATGACACCTTGCGCGCTTTTTGCTGTGACAGCCTCTTTCAGAATGAAAGAGCCGAACAGCAAAAATGCGCGGAAAACCCATCGGCAAAGTCCGTAGGCTTTGCCGATGGCCTAAGCCTTGCCCGGCAAGGCTCTCCGCTCGCGCCGTACGCGCCGCCGCTCGCGAAGGAGGCCTCCGAAGGCTCGGCCCCGAGCCACTTCCGGATATAGCCGCTGCAAACCGTATACGTATGGGCGCGAAAAGGACTTTCGCGCCCGTTTCTTTATTTAACGGAAATTCCCGCAGGCGAAGCCCCGCAGGGCTAGCGTCCGCGGCGTCTCCCGCCGCGGACGATCCCTATCGTACTTTAGGGGGCGCGGGGGGGCGAAGCCCTCCCGCTATTGAATTAAATAATCAATCGTCGCCGCCCGCAGGCGGCGATACATGTTATTTCTCCATCCGCATAAGCGAAGGCGCCGCCCTCCTGCCGAAGGCACTTTGGCGAAGCCTCTGGCATATACTGCAACCAGCTAAACCGCGGGAGGGCTTCATATGTCGATTCAGTCTCCGGCCATTCTGAACCAGATTGCGGTATCCAACGACATACGCAGGCTGTGGGTGGACAACGCCCAGTGGATACGCGCGCTCATATACAGCGTGTTCTACGACATAGGGGACCAGAACGCTATTCTGGCGCGCCTGAATAAAACGGCGGACGATTTCGCCACGCTGTTCGCGCAGTATTACGGGGAGGATACGGGCAGGCAAGTGCGCGATAACTATATGGAGTACGTGCGCGAGGTCGCCGAAATGATCCGCGCTTACCGCGACGGCAATCAAGCGCTCGTTTCCGACGAGAGGGAAGCCCTCTACGATACCGCCGACGAGCTGGCGGCGCTCTACGGGCGCGTCAACCGGTTCTGGGATGAGGCGACCATGCAGATGCTGCTCTACGCCCTCGCCAACGCGACCGAGAACGAAATCGGGAGCATCGCTTCCGGCGATTACGCGCGGGAAATTGCGGTGCACGACGAATTCATGGAGCAGTCCTATCATCTTTCCGACGAACTGACTCTTGGCATATTAAGGCAGTTCCGGCTATGATATTAAGGGCAGGATTCATCTTGACAGGAATATATCCAGCGTAGTAGACTGGAGCAAGGTTCGGTTATAGCGGTGATATGCGTTTTCCCCAGATTTAGGGGCATATAATACCGGCTATCAACCCGCACTATTCATATTAGTTATACTTCAGTCACTTATTATTCACAGAAAGGGGACAAGCCAATGACCATACTGGATAGCATACTTGCGGCGCTGTTCACGTTTGCGATGGTGTTTGTGGTGCTGGTCGCGCTCATGCTGCTCATCAGGCTCACAAACTATCTGTTGGTTCTCATTATGGGCAAAAAGCCCAACGCGCAGGGGGGGAACGGCCATGTTTAGTCACGCGCTCGAAAAGATATGGACGATGTCCGGTTTTGCCAACCTGACATGGCAGGCCCTTGTTATGATTGCGGTGGCATGTTTACTCGTTTATCTTGCCATAGGCAAGAAATTCGAGCCGCTGCTTCTGTTGCCCATCGCGTTTGGCATACTGCTTGTCAACCTGCCGCTGACCGGGCTTATGGACGAGCCGCCCAGCGCCACCGAACCGGGCGGGCTCCTTTACTACCTGTATCTCGGCGTGAAAAAGGGCATATACCCCTCGCTGATATTCATGGGCATCGGCGCCATGACGGACTTCGGGCCGTTGATCGCCCGCCCGAGCAACCTCATCATGGGCGCGGGCGCGCAGATGGGCATATCCTGTGCGTTCATCGTTGCCGTTCTGCTCGGCTTCAAGCCGAATGAAGCCGCTTCCATCGGCATCATCGGCGGCGCGGACGGCCCCACCGCCATCTACCTGACCACAAGGCTCGCGCCGGATCTGCTGCCAGCCATCGCCATCGCGGCTTACTCCTATATGGCGCTGATCCCCATGATACAGCCGCCCATCATGCGCCTTCTGACCACCAAGAAGGAGCGGGAAATCAAAATGGAGCAGCTTCGCGAAGTATCCAAGATCGAGAAGATCGTGTTCCCCATCGTGGTGACGGCGCTCTGCGTGCTGCTGCTGCCCGCCGTCGCCCCGCTCATCGGCATGCTGATGCTGGGCAACCTGTTCCGTGAATCCGGCGTGGTGGAGCGCCTGTCCAGCACGGCGCAGAACGCGCTCATCAACATCGTAACCATATTCCTGGGCGTTACTGTCGGCGCGACCGCCAAGGCGGAAACGTTCCTGCGGCCTGAAACGCTCAAGATCATAGGCCTCGGCCTGTTCGCGTTCGCGCTCAGCACCGTCGGCGGCCTCTTGATCGGCAAGTTCATGTGCTGGGCTTCCAAGGGCAAGATCAACCCGCTCATAGGCTCGGCCGGCGTATCCGCCGTGCCCATGGCCGCGCGCGTATCCCAGATCGAAGGCCAGAAGGCCAACCCCTACAACTATCTGCTCATGCACGCTATGGGCCCCAACGTCGCGGGCGTCATAGGTTCCGCCGTGGCGGCGGGCATACTGCTCTCGCTGTTCGGGAGCTGATCCGCGCAACATCCGCGCAATACAAATTCCCCGCTGCTTATGCAGCGGGGAATTTTTTGCGCGGAATGAACAATTAACAATGAACAATGGCGGGGGAAATCCCCTGCGGGAATTTCTATGAATTAAAAACGACGTGGACAAGTCTTCGCACCTTCGCTATTATAAAAGAAATCGCCCTATGGGGCGATTTTTTCATTCATTGTTCATTGTTCATTTTACATTGTTCATTTATTTCGGCTGCGTTAGTCCATAGATCATCCGTTGTCTTGTGCACAAAAAATTGCTTGCGTGCATGGATACCTGCAGGAAATCCGAATGCGGGTGGTCGTTTGCCGAAAACTGCAAAAACGCGCCGAACCCCACCGTTCCGCCCGCGAATACGGAGGAGTAGTTCATAAACATTTCGTCCATGGCGGATATGCTCATGAGGTACGTCATATAGGACGGGGACTCCACCATGATGCGCTGCATGCCGAGCCCGCGCAGCGCCTTTAACAGCGCGCGTCCGTCCGTCACGCTGCCTTCGCCGGTCGCGATGACGAGTATGCGCTCGGGGTGGGCCATGGCCGCCGCGTACACGTCGTCCATATCCACGTCGTCCGCCGATCGGAACGGCCCGATTTCCGTAATATCGAACCCGCTGTGCTCCCGCACGTACTGTAGCCCGTCCGGCGAGGTGGCGATAATGCGCTGCGCGTCCACGCCGAAAAGCATATGGTCGAAGGGGATATCCGTGCCGTCGAAGGAAACCACGATGTGCGCCGGGCAATACGCCTTATTGAGCAGCGGCACGCGCAGCTCGGCCAGCTCTTCATCGAAGCAGTTGGCCCACATGATCTCGTTGGTGTGCAGCGTCCGCGCGCCTATGATGACGCCGTCCGCGTAAAACCGCAGCATGTTCAGCACCCAGAAGTCGGCAAGGCCGCCGTCCGGGTCGCGGAAATTGTTCTGGGCGATCAGCTCGCCGTGCCGGTCGTCCATGAAGGAGATCTTCCCGTCGGACGACACCACGATGGAGGCGAACAGATAGGGCCTGTCTTCTGGCGCGGGCGGGAAGCAGACTTCCCCGTACACGTCGAGTATTTTCTCCGGCGTTTGCGCGTCCGGCGATTCGCGGCGTATCGCGCAGAGTGCGTCCTGCTGCTTGAAAAGCGGCGTCAGCCGTATTTTGTCCGCCGGGAATTCCATGGTCACGAATTTCGACATGATGTTTTTATCCTCCGGACAGCCTGAAAAGGGCTGCTTAGTCATAAAGACTTATAAGTGAATTTCCTGTAGAAGTCTTGTTCCAGTATACGGATACGCAAAGCCCTTGTCAATCCGACAGAAACCGCGCGCCGCTTCCGCTGCCGGAGAGGGGCACGTCCCGCGTTTTGCCGCCTTTGCCCGGCGCGGAGGCACGCGCCATTTTTTCGCCGTGCGATGAAATTCCACAGCCTAATGAAGTACACAAGTACATATACTACAACATAAAATCATCGAGCGTATGTCCGGGCCATGTACGACGCGCTGGCGGAGCAGGTATACAGGCCGTCAATACGAACCGGCGACGCCCTCGCGGACGCTTCAGTTCCGGCGCGTCGGGGGGGGAGGGGTGGCATGTCCGCATATCAGGGACACATGCTTCTGCATAACCAGGCGGCGCTTTCCAATGCGCTGCGCCGGGTATGGGTGGACTATATTTCGTGGACAACCGCACTGATCTATACGATATTGTTCGGTACGCACGATCAGAGCGCCATTGAGGCAAGGCTGAAACAGAACGCACAGGATTACGCCAATATTTTTGCGCAATTTTACGGCGATGAGGTGGGAACACAACTGAGCGCGCTGTTTGAACAATATCAGGCGGAGATAACGCACCTGATCCAGTCGCATAAGGACCAGGATTTAACTGGTGTCGCCAGTCACAGGCAGGCTCTGTATGCTATTGCCGATCAAGTAGCTTTGATGCTGTCGCGGCTGAATCCGTATTGGGATCAGGCGTCCATACAAATAGGCCTGTACGAGATAACCAATCTGTACGAAGAAGAAATCGTGCATATTCTTCAGCAGGCATTTGGAGAAAGCATAGAAGCGTATGACGAACTGCTTGCCCAATCGTATCGGATATCCGACGAGCTGCTCTTTGGGCTGCAGCAGCAGTTCCGCCTGTAACGCAT
>JAEWWD010000065.1 GCA_023396535.1 Bacillota bacterium | reverse complement strand
CGGCCCCATGCTCCCAAAGCACGTGCGCTACCGGACTGCGCTACACCCCGCTACGGATTGCACTTGACCGTTCTTGGCGACGCTTAATAATATACAGCATGCCTTCTTAAATGTCAACCACGAATTTTTCATGCCTGAACGGTTGTTTTTACGCTGATTTGGCACCCCCGTATATGCCTTGCGCACGGGGAAATAACCCGGTATAATGGAAAAAACGACTAGGAATTTGCCTGCGTCGCTATGTAGCGATTTGCGGGCAAGCAAAGGGAATGGGAGACACTATACATATGGATAGCGCCCAATTATCGGCGCAGCAGGGTATCATGGAGGCGCTGTTTCAGGAGATATCTCCTCGAAATCTGCGCTATTATATTGAATCGTACGGCTGCCAGATGAACGCGCACGACAGCGAAAAGATTGCGGGCATGCTCAGAGCAATGGGGTATCAGGCCGCCGAGAACAACGCGGAGGCGGACCTGATACTCTTTAACACGTGCTGTGTGCGTGAGCATGCGGAAAAAAGAGTGTTCGGCAATGTTGGCGCGCTGAAAAAGCGAAAGAGTGAAAACCCGGGGCTTATCATAGGCGTGTGCGGCTGCATGATGCAGCAGGACGAGGTTGCGCGGCGCCTGTACAAGCGCTACCCGTTTGTCAATCTTGTATTTGGCACGCACAGCCTGCACGAGCTTCCGTCCCTCCTGCAGCAGGCGATGCAGGGAGAGCGCCCATTAAGCGTGCACGATACGGACGGCGGCATCGTGGAAGGCCTGCCGGTAGCCCGTGTGCCGGGCGTTTCGGCCAGCATCAATATCATGTACGGATGCGACAATTTCTGTTCCTATTGCATCGTGCCCTATGTGCGGGGCCGGGAGCGTTCGCGCCTGCCGGAACACATACTCAATGAAGCGCGATTGCTCGCGTCGCAGGGGTACAGCGAGGTGCTGCTGCTCGGTCAGAATGTGAACTCGTATGGAAAAGAGCTCGACGGCATGTCCTTCGCGAAGCTGCTTCGTAAAGCGAACGAAGTGGAAGGCATCAGGCGGATAAGATTCATGACGTCGCATCCGAAGGATTTATCAGACGAACTGATTGAGGCCATGGCGGAGCTGAATAAAGTATGCGACCATCTCCACCTGCCGGTGCAGTCGGGAAGCGACCGTATATTGCAGCAAATGAACAGGCGGTATACACGGGCGCAATATTTAACGCTGGTGGAGAAACTAAGGGCAAGCAACCCGAATATTGAGCTGACGACGGATATCATCGTGGGTTTTCCGGGCGAAACGGAAGAAGATTTCCTCGATACGCTTTCTCTTGTAGAAGAGGTCGGTTTCTCGGCTGCGTTCACGTTTATGTACTCACCGAGAAGCGGTACGCGTGCGGCGGGAATGGCGGATCAAATACCGGCAAATATAAAAAAGGAAAGACTTTTGCAGCTCAACCGCCTGCAGGAGCGGCAGACACGCAAAACAAACGAGCGATATATCGGTTCCGTGGGCGAGGTTCTGGTGGAAGGTTGTGACAGACGGGGGGAACCTATGCTTTTCGGAAAGCTCTCCAGCTTCAAAATGGTTTATTTCCCCGGAGAGCCCGACAAAATAGGCAGTTATATGCAGGTTTGTATACAAAAGTCGCACAATAATTCATTGGTTGGCACAAGCGATACGATGGCGTGCCAAAGAAAGGACAACACATGATATTGGAAAAAGCCAGGGATTTGGGGCTTGCGTTGAGCGAATCGCAGGAGTTTTCGCGCATGCAGTCCGCACGCGCAGTGCTGGATGCGAATGAGGCGGTCACGTCAACATTGCAGGATTATCAGCAGAAGCAGGAGCAGCTCTTGGACTTGCTTTCCGGAGACAATCCGGACAGGCTGCAGGTAGCGGCGCTTTCGCGTGATGTGGAAACCCTGCAGGAACAGTTGCTGAGCAACCCTGTTTTTTCAGAGGCCATGGAAGCGCAGAATGCTTTTTCCCAACTGATGGCGCAGGTCAACCGGGAGATTTCCGCCTGCATCGGCGTGCAGCAATCCGAAGGCGGCTGCGGCGGGTCCTGTTCCGGCTGCTCCGGCTGCCATTGACGCCCGCCCTGCCGAGGAGGAAGGGGGGAGCCTATGCCCGGCAGCCTGACGCCCTTGATGCGTCAATATCTGGATCTAAAAGAGAAATACAGCGATTGCCTGCTTCTATTCCGCTTGGGCGATTTCTATGAGCTTTTCTTTGAAGATGCGCTGACCGCATCAAGAGAGCTGGAGATCGTATTGACCGGCCGCGATTGCGGGCTGGAGGAACGCGCGCCTATGTGCGGCGTTCCCTACCATTCCGTAGAGGGGTATATCAACCGCCTCATAGAAAAAGGATATAAGGTCGCAATCTGCGAACAGCTGACCGACCCTGCGCTTTCAAAAGGGCTGGTAGAACGGGACGTCGTGCGCGTCATTACGCCCGGTACCGTCATAGAGGAAGCCATGCTGGAAGAACGAAAAAACAATTTTCTGTTTTCGCTTTTCTGGCAGGACGACCGGGCGGGTTTCGCATATGCGGACGTATCTACGGGCGGCTTTTTCGTAGGCGAACTTTCCGGAGATGGCGTGCAGACGCAGCTGCTGGACGAGCTTGCCCGCGTACAGCCTACGGAAATACTTGCAAACGACGCGCTGTTTTTGCAGGCGGGGTTGGTCAAGAAGCTTTCCTCAGCTTATTTCCTGCAGAATTACGCGGGCTGGGCATATGAGGAAAGCGCGGCGGTTTCTCGTTTGACGCGGCATTTTCAGGTCGCATCGCTGGATGGCTTTGGCTGTGCGTCTCTGCATGAGGGCATCTGTGCGGCGGGCGCTCTAATGGCGTATCTTGAGGAAACGCAAAAGAATGCGCTGACACATATCCATGCCATACGCGTCATCAACAGAAGCGCCTATATGGTGCTGGATGCCGCAACGCGCCGCAATTTGGAGCTTACGCGCCCCCTGCATTACGGCGGGAATAAAAAGAATACGCTTCTTTATCTCCTGGACCGCACGCAAACCGCCATGGGCGGGCGTATGCTGCGTTCTTGGGTGGAACAGCCTCTGCAGCAAATAGGAGAGATCAACGCGCGTCTCATGGCCGTGCAGGAACTCAACGCGCAGTTGATACAACGGGGCTCCCTGCGGGACGCGCTCTCGGGTATATACGATATCGAACGGCTGTGCTCCCGTATCGCATACGGCACGGTAAACGCGCGCGACTGCGCGGCTTTACGAAACTCGCTTTGCCGGCTTCCCGTTCTCATAGGCATTACGGCGGGCTTTGATGCGCCCGCGCTCAAACGTATAGCCGCGGAAATCGATCCCATGGACGACATGCTCGATCTGCTGCAGCGCTCCATTGTCGACGACCCGCCATTGAGCGTAAAGGACGGAAATATTATCCGCAACGGATACGATGCAGAGGTGGATAAGCTCAGGGACGCGGCCCAGAACGGCAAGCAGTGGCTCACGGATATGGAGGCCGAGGAACGCGAAGCCACGGGAATCAAAAACCTGCGTATCAGCTACAACAAAGTGTTCGGGTACTATATCGAGGTCACGAAATCCTACCAGAATCTCGTGCCTTACCACTACCAGCGTAAACAGACCCTCGCGAATGCCGAGCGTTATATTACGCCCGCCCTCAAAAAAATGGAGGAAACCATACTCGGCGCTGAAGAACAGCTTCTGTCGCTGGAGTACAAGCTGTTTACGGCCGTCCGTGAGGAATTGCTCAAAAACATCTCGCGCCTGCAAAAGACGGCTACGCTGCTTGCGGAGCTCGACGCATACCAGTCGCTCGCGCAGGTGGCGGCGGATAACGGGTATTGCATGCCCATCATCACGGACGACGGCGTCATCAGCATAAAGAATGGCCGCCACCCGGTGGTGGAGCGTTCCATAAAGGATTGCTTCATACCCAACGACGCATACCTGAACGAGCAGGACGACCGTCTGATCATACTCACCGGCCCCAATATGGCTGGGAAAAGCACCTATATGCGGCAGATAGCGCTCATTGTGCTGATGGCGCATATGGGCGGCTTTGTACCGGCGGACGAAGCGAGCATCTGCATTACGGACCGCATATTTACGCGCGTAGGCGCTTCAGACGACCTGGCCGCCGGGCAAAGCACGTTCATGGTGGAAATGAGCGAAATGGCAAACATTCTGCACAGCGCGACCGGCAAGAGCCTTCTGTTGCTCGACGAGATCGGCCGCGGCACCAGCACGTTCGACGGGTTAAGCATCGCCTGGGCGGTTCTCGAGCATATCGCCGCGGAAAAAAACTGCGGCGCAAAGACGCTGTTTGCGACGCATTACCACGAGCTGACCGAACTGGAAGGCAGGCTGAGCGGCGTAAAGAACTACCGTATCGCCGTTAAGGAGGTTGGCGAGGACATTCTCTTCCTTCGGAAAATCATGCGCGGCGGCGCGGACAAAAGCTTCGGCATACAGGTGGCGCGGCTGGCGGGCTTGCCCGATTCCGTTATACTGCGCGCAAAATCCATATTGCATGATCTTGAGAACGCGGACATCAACCGTCCGCGTGGCAAGCGCCTCATAGAAGAGCCGCAGCAGCAACTATCTCTGCTTGCCGCGGACCAGAAGAACGAGCTTTTGACGGAACTGACGCATCTGGACGTCGATCAGCTGACGCCCCTTGAGGCGCTCAACAGGCTGAACGATTTACATCAGCGCGCCAAGCTGACGCAGTTGCGGGAGGCATAATGAATAGAATAACAGTCCTGCAACCTCATATCGCAAATCAGATCGCGGCGGGCGAGGTCGTAGAACGCCCCGCTTCCGTGGTAAAGGAGCTCGTTGAAAACGCTATTGATGCGGGGGCCAACGCTGTTACGGTAGAGATCCGAAACGGCGGCATCGAGTATATCCGCGTTACGGATAACGGCGCGGGCATACCGGCGGACGAGTGCCTTCTTGCGTTCGAGCGCCATGCAACCAGCAAAATCAGCGAACAGGAAGACCTTACACATATCGAAACCCTGGGGTTTCGCGGCGAGGCGCTGGCGTCTATCGCCGCCGTCGCGCAGACGGAGCTTACGACACGCCCCGCGCTGCAGGAGACGGGCATGCGCGTACGTATAGAGGGCGGCGAGCACAAGCTCAGCCAACCGGCCGGCTGCCCGGAAGGCACTACGATGGAGGTGGCGAATCTCTTTTTCAACGTGCCCGCGCGAAGAAAATTCTTAAAAAATGCGCGCACGGAGGGCGCTTATGTCGGAGAATACCTGTCCCGCGTGATATTGGCGCGGCCGGATATTTCCTTTCGGTTCATCAATGGAGGTAAGATCGTATACCAGAGCGCCGGCGACGGTGAACTGAAAAACGCCATCTACTGCGTGTATGGCGCGGAGGTCCTTCCGCACATTCGGGAAATTCAATACGACGACGGCTATCTGCGGTTGACGGGATACTTGGGTACCGCCGAGCTTGCGCGGCCCAACCGTTCGCAGCAGTCCTATTTCCTCAATGGAAGATATATCCGTTCCAACCCGCTGGCCAACGCTCTGCAAACGGCGTACGATACGCGGCTGATGGGAGGCCGGTTTCCGTTTGCCGTATTGAATATCACAATATCCAGCCGAGAAGTGGATGTTAACGTGCACCCGGCCAAGCTGGAAGCGCGTTTCGCACAGGAGAGCCGCGTTGCCGCAGCCGTTACCAATGCCTGCCGGCAAGCGCTCGGGCAAATGGAGATACCCCGGATACGCTTCGGGGAGCCTTCGTCCAACGGCGTGGCGCGTCCGGTGCAAACCGGACTCTTGCAGCATTCTGCCCAGGCTAAAATTCAACCGAAATCGGAAATTGATACAAGGCAGGCCGATGTCGGCCGGTTGCCTGATATACCTGTTCAGGAAAAACCGTCGTCCGCTGCGCAATCGGCATTTACTCCGATTCTTATGGATGAAACTTCCGGCAGCATACGCGTAAAGGAAGCCATATTCGAGATTCCGCATTTTCGCGTTACGCCCGTAAAGAAAGGCGCAGAGCAAGCGGAAATTCCGCTTCCAGTTACGCAGGAACAATTCTCCAGCGCGCCGTTTGCCATAATAGGGCAGGCATTCTCCTCTTATTGGATTGTTCAGCAAGGGGAAAACCTGTTCTTTATAGATCAGCACGCCGCTCATGAGCGAAAGCTGTATGAGCGCTATATGGCGCAGATACAGGAAAACGCTTCTCAGACTCTCCTGGGAGGCGAACTGCTGCAACTGACCCATGCGGAGCATGAGAGTCTGCTGCGCAGCGAGGAGTTGCTTCGTTCCCTGGGCTTTGATATCGAGACATTCGGCGCGACTTCCGTTCGTGTGCTGGCGGTACCGGCCGTGTTCGCGGGCGCATCCGTTGGCGCCATGCTCCGCGGGGCATTGGAGGTGCTTTCAAAGCAGGGGCGCGCCACTACGCAGGAGCTGCGCCGTGAAACCGTGATACAGGCGGCGTGTAAACATGCCGTCAAAGCGGGGGACCCGCTGCAGAAGGAAGAGATCGAGGAACTGCTTCGCACGTTTTCCGAAGAAGGCATGCCCATGACCTGCCCGCACGGGCGGCCAGTCATGATATTGATGAGCAAAAAGGAGCTGGAAAAGCTCTTCAAGCGCATCGTATGAGGAAACGATATGAATGAACGAATCCTCGTATTGTTGGGTCCCACCGCTGTAGGCAAAACCGCCGTATCCATATCGCTTGCGAAGCGGCTTGATGCGGAAATCGTATCCGCCGATTCCATACAGGTTTACCGTGGACTGGATATAGGTTCCGCAAAGCCGTCTTTCGAAGAACGGCAGGGCGTAAAACATCATCTTCTGGATATCGCGGATGTCGGGGACGCGCGGTTCAGCGTAGCGGAATTCAGACGCCTTGCGGACCAGTGTATAGCGGATATCACGGCGCGCCGTCGGCTTCCGTTGGTCGTGGGCGGCACGGGCCTGTATGTAAACGCCCTTACATATCCTCTGCAATTCACAAGCGTACCGGGTAACGAAACGATCCGCGTCGCACTGCAGGCAGAGGAGCGGGAGAAACCGGGGAGCCTGTATCATCGGCTTCAGGAAATCGATCCGACAACAGCCGACCGGCTGCATCCAAACGACAGCAAGCGCATCGTACGCGCGCTGGAGGTGTACGAAGCGTCCGGGCGTACATTGAGCTCTTACGGCGATGATTTCGCCAACAAATCGCAGGAGCAGCCGCCATACCGCGCGGTGATCGCAGGGCTGACCATGCGTCGCGACATGCTGTATGCGCGTATCGAACAGCGGGTGGACGAAATGATGCGCATAGGACTGCTGGAAGAAGCGCGGTCCCTGTATGAAGCGGGTTATGCGGATACGCTTCCGGCGCTGCAGGGGCTTGGCTACAAACAATTACTCCGGTATTTGAAAGGGCAAACTACGCTTGAGGAAGCCATAGAGGAAATCAAGCGGGAGACGCGGCGATTCGCCAAGCGGCAATTCACCTGGTTCAAGCGGGATGAGCGTATCCGTTGGTTTGATGTGGAAGAATATCCGCAGACGAGCGATTTAATCAACGCGATAGCCGAGTATTTTCAGAAATCCATTCAACAGGATGATGGGGAAGAGGGGCAACCGAAATGACAAAGGAAAATCTGCAGGATCAATTATTAAACCATCTGCGCAAGCAGAAACTGCTCTGTACCATCCACCTTACCAATGGCTTTCAAATTAAAAACGCCATGATAAGGGCATTCGACAACTTTATCATCGTCATCATGAGCGAAGGCAAGCAGATGATGCTGTACAAACATGCCGTTTCGTCCATCACAATGTCACAGCCCGTTTTATTGGACGCCTCGGCTGATAAGGCCGAGGAATGAACCGGAATTGTATAAGGATTGTCGGGGATTGTACAGGGATCGAAACGGGAGGAAAATGAACATATGGAATTGAAATCCGGCGTTTTTGCCGGTTTTCCCGCATCCGCACAGGCGATACAGGCTGTACTGCAAGCCGAGCAAGAGCTCTCGGACGTTTTTTCGGGTATAGACGCCATAGAGGCGGAAAATCAATGGAAGGTGTTGCATGCTTTCCAGGAAGAGGGCGTAGCGCAGCGTCATTTTGCCCCTACGACAGGATATGGATACGATGATATAGGCCGCGATACGCTGGAGCGATTGTTTGCACGCTCTCTGGACGCGGAAGATGCGCTGGTCCGCCCGCAGATCGTAAACGGCACGCACGCGCTGTATCTTACGCTTGGCGGTTTATTGCGGCCGGGAGAAATGCTGCTGTGCATTACGGGCAAGCCTTACGATACGCTGCACAAGGCCATCGGCGCGCAGGGGGAAGCGGGACCAGGTTCCCTCGCTGAGTTCGGCGTTCATTACAGAGAAATCAGGCTTGTTGATGACGCGATAGATTTGCCGCGCGTGCTGGAAGCACTGCAGGATAAAAGCGTTCGCGTGGTATACGCGCAGCGCTCGCGCGGATACGCCTGGCGCGAGGCCGTATCCCTGCCCGTATTTGAGCAGGTATTCATAGAAATCAAACGCGCGCGCCCTGACGTCGTCATAGCGGTGGATAACTGCTACGGTGAGTTTACGTGCACGATGGAACCCACGGCGGTCGGCGCGGATATCATAGCGGGCTCCCTCATCAAAAATCCAGGCGGCGGCCTGGCGCCCACAGGGGGATACATTGCCGGCAAAGCGGAGTTGGTGGAGCGTATCGGCCACAGACTGACGGTACCGGGCATGGGGCGTGAGGTTGGGTCCTACGCCGCCTCTTATGCGCCTTTCTATCAGGGATTATTCCTTGCGCCACATACAACAGCCCAGAGCCTGAAGACCGCAGCGCTGTTCGCCCGCGCGTTTGAGAACGCGGGAATGACCACAATGCCAACGAGCGATGCGGCGCGCTCGGATATCATACAATCCCTCAGGCTGCCGGATAAAGAAACGCTTGTGGCATTTTGTCAGAGCATACAAAAAGCCGCCCCTGTGGACAGCTTTGCTTTGCCGGAACCTTGGGATATGCCGGGGTACAATCATCAGGTTGTAATGGCGGCCGGAACATTCGTGCAGGGCGCTTCGATCGAACTGAGCGCGGACGCCCCCATACGGGAGCCGTATATCGCGTATATTCAGGGCGGCCTCACACTGGCGCACGGGCGATTGGGCGCAATGCTGGCGCTGGATGCGCTGTACAAATGCGGGCAGGCGAATCCTCAATAGCTTCGCATGAGGCCGATCACCTTGCCTACGACCTCAACATCGCTATAGGCAACATATATGGGCTGCAT